>JAYUXO010000285.1:0-22110 GCA_043753505.1 Comamonadaceae bacterium | reverse complement strand
CGCTGATGCGAATGGCATAGCCATCGGTGTGACGCAAGTCGGCCGATTGCAGCGCGGCAACGCTGCGGTCATAACGACTGCTGATCTGGGCAGCGGTTTGCACAAAGCGCTGCACGCGCGGCGTCAATTCGGAGGTGGGGCCGCGGCCCAGCTCCAGCACCGCGTTGTTGTCCAGTTCGGCTTGCCAACTACCGCGGGCCGACAGCACCAGCTGCGTCAACGCCAGATCCAGCGGCATAAACAGGGGTGCCAACGCGCGGTACATTGCCAGAACTTCTGCGCTTTGAGCGTCCGGCCCACCCAGTTGCGGCAGACCCTGATCTTCGATGTCACCCAGGTTGGCCTCAAACACCTCACCCAGGTCGTTCATCAACCGTTCCTGCGCGTCGGGCTTGCCTGCGGTCAACCAGTAAGCCACGGCTTTGTGTTCCTGCAATTGCACCTGCAACCGGTTGGGAAACTCACGGCGCACCTGTGCGCGGCGCACCCACGGTGCAGACTCGAACGCGGCGCGCGCAGCATCCAGGTTCACCGTGAAAAAATTGCCTTCCATTCGCGGCAGCACGTGTGCACGTAGCGTGACTGCGTTGTTATGCACTACCTGGCCCGATACCGAAATGGTTTTCAGCGCAAACGCCGGATGCCGCAGTGCCCACCAGATACCAGACGCTATTAAAATAATAGCTGCTCCAGCAAGTAGCACGTGGGCCAGAGCATTCATGAGCTTGATATCAAGGGGCATCGGGTCGGTCATCATGCCTCCGTTGATGCCAGATGACTTCGCGCTTCGCGCTTGGATGACGTGGCTGCGCCGCATGGCCTGGGGCAAGCGTGACCCCCGTCATCTGTCATCCACGCTGCAGGCGAAGTCATGTGAGGGCAGCGAACGTCATGCATGTGCGTAGTCCGTACTGGCTAGAGCCAGCAGTTGCAGGCACAGGTCTTCGTAGCTGATGCCTGCGGCGCGGGCCGACATGGGCACCAGAGAGTGGCCGGTCATGCCCGGCGAGGTGTTGATCTCCAGCAGATAAGGCTTGCGGCTCGCGGCATCAATCATCACGTCGGCGCGCGACCAGCCGCGGCAGCCCAGCACCTGGTAGGCGCGCAGGGCGAGGGCTTGAATGACCGCTTCTTCGCCTTCTGGCAGCGCACAGGGCACCAGGTATTGCGTGTCGTCGGTGAAGTATTTGTGTTGGTAATCGTAGTTGCCGTCCGGCGCGACGATGCGGATCACAGGCAGGGCTTTTGCGTCTGCACCGCTGCCAATCAACGGAATTGTTACCTCGTCGCCACTGATGAACTGCTCGCACAGCACCTGCGGGTCGTGCTGCGCGGCCAATTCGTAAGCTGCTTCGCACTGGCTGCGCTCGGTGACTTTTGTCAAACCAATGGTCGAGCCCTCGCGTGCAGGCTTGACGATCATTGGAGAGCCCAGCGCTTCAAACGCCTGCTCGCAAGCTACCGCGTGGGCCACCTGCATCCAGGCGGGTGTGGACAAGCCCTCAGCGCGCCACACGCGCTTGGTCATCACTTTGTCGATGGCGATGGCACTGGACATCACACCCGGCCCGGTGTAAGGCAAACCAAGCAGTTCAAGCGCGCCCTGCACTGTGCCGTCCTCACCAAAACGCCCATGCAAGGCAATGAAGCATCGCGCGAATCCGTGGGCTTTCAGCTCGAACACATCGCGCTCTGCCGGGTCAAACCCATGCGCATCGACCCCGCGCGACTGCAAGGCCTTCAGCACCCCAGCGCCCGACATCAGCGACACCTCGCGTTCAGCGGAACGTCCGCCCATGAGTACGGCGACTTTGCCGAAGATGGTCATAGGGGGCTCCTGAATAGGGGTGCAGCAAGACATTCACCGCAGAGACGCAGAAAACGCAGAGAAATCAACTCAGGGGTAGAAAAATGATGAGATAGCCCTCCTTCATCTCTGCGTCCCTCTGCGTTCTCTGCGTCTCTGCGGTGAGGTTCCCGAATTTGAATTTCAGCCATGCGCACCTCCCATTTCCACCAACCTGCCCGGCACCGCACCAATCGATCCCGCGCCCATGCACATCACTACATCGCCGTCTCGCGCGTTGTCGGCAATGGCTTGCGGCATGGCGGCGATGTCGTCGACGAACACCGGTTCCAGTTTGCCTGCCACTCGCAGTGCCCGGGCCAGGGCGCGGCCGTCTGCCGCCACGATGGGGTCTTCACCGGCGGCATACACCTCGGCCAGCAGCACGGCGTCGGCGTGGCCCAGCACTTTTACAAAATCTTCAAAGCAATCGCGCGTGCGGGTGTAGCGGTGCGGCTGGAAGGCCAGCACCAGGCGCTGGCCGGGGAAGGCACCGCGGGCGGCTGCCAAGGTCACTTCCAGTTCCACCGGGTGGTGGCCGTAGTCTTCAATCACGGTGTAGTGGCCGCCGTCTTTGGCGGGTACCTGGCCATAGCTTTGAAACCGGCGTCCCACACCTTTGAACTCGGCCAGGGCGCGCAGCACGGCGGCATCGGGAATGTTCAACTCGACCGCAATCGCGATGGCCGACAGCGCGTTCAGCACGTTGTGCTGGCCCGCCAGGTTCAGCACCACGTCCAGGTTGGGCAAGGTGACGCCGTTGCGTCGCTGGGCCGTGAAGTGCATTTGCGCGCCGACGGCGCGCACGTTCAACGCGCGCACCTGCGCGTCTTCATTGAATCCGTAGCTGGTGATGGGGCGGCTGACTTGGGGCAGGATGCTTCGAATGGCCGCATCGTCGGTGCACAGCACGGCGGTGCCGTAAAACGGCATGTGGTTCAGGAAATCGACAAACGCCTGCTTCAAGCGACCAAAGTCGTGGCCGTAGGTCTCCATGTGGTCGGCGTCAATATTGGTCACTACCGCCATTACCGGCAGCAGGTTCAGGAACGACGCGTCGGACTCATCAGCTTCCACCACGATGTAGTCGCCTGCGCCCAGCTTGGCGTTCGCTCCCGCGCTGTTCAGCCGCCCGCCAATCACAAAGGTGGGGTCAAGTCCGGCGGCGTGCAACACGCTGGCCACCAGGCTGGTGGTGGTGGTTTTGCCGTGGGTGCCGGCAATCGCAATGCCTTGCTTCATGCGCATCAACTCGGCCAGCATCAGCGCGCGCGGTACCACCGGAATGTGCCGCTCGCGGGCTGTCAGTACCTCGGGGTTGTCGGCTTGTACGGCGGTAGAAGTCACCACCGCATCGGCCTGTTCCACGTTGCTGGCCGCGTGCCCCACACTGACTTTGATGCCCATGGCGGCCAGGCGGCGCAGGGTAGGGCTGTCAGACAGGTCGGAGCCGCTGATGAAGTAGCCCAGGTTGTGTAGCACCTCGGCAATACCACTCATGCCAGAGCCGCCCACGCCGACGAAATGGATGTGTTGGATGGCGTGTTTCATGTTTGGCTTTTCTTCCTCTCCACTCGGGGAAAGGGTTGGGGTGAGGGGGTCGCGCCGCATACATATTTGTTTCCCGCGACGGCCCTCACCCTCGCCCTCTCTCGCACACGGGACAGGAAGCAATACCCAACACCCCCGCGTATCAACGCAAGAAGTCGGCCGCATTTCACAACGGCAGTTTTCATTTTTTTGCCAATTCCTCGCAAGCCGCCACCATCAGCCGGGTGGCATCCATTTTTTGCATCTTTTTGGCCTCCAGCCCCTTGGAAATCAGCTCAACCAGCTCTGTTTTTTGTAGCATTTGAGCCAGCTTTTCCGGACTCAGATCGCACTGCTGGACCAACCAGCCACCACCCGCATCGGTCAGAAACCGGGCGTTGGTGGTCTGGTGGTCATCTACAGCAAACGGGAAGGGCACAAAAATCGCCGCCGCACCCACAGCCGCAATCTCGGTCACGGTGCTGGCACCAGCGCGGCAAATGATCAGGTCGGCCTGGGCGAAGGCTTTAGCGGTGTCGTTGATAAAGGGGGTGAGCGTGGCCTGCACGCCAGCGGCTGCATAGCTGGCGCGTAGCGCGTCAATCTGTTTGGCACCGCTTTGGTGGGTGACTACTGGGCGAACCGCCTCAGGTATCAACGCCAGCGCCTGTGGCACTACATCGTTCAAGGCTTTGGCACCCAGGCTTCCGCCGACCACCAGCAGGTTCAACGGCCCACTGCGCCCCGTCAAGCGTGCGGCCGGGTCGGCCTGGTTCATGAATTCAAGCCGCAATGGATTGCCCACCCACAGGCCCGTTTTCATCACGTTAGGAAACGCGGTGAACACCCGATCTGCCACACCTGCCAGTACCTTGTTGGCTAGACCCGCCACCGAGTTCTGCTCGTGCAAGACCAGCGGCTTGCCCAGCAACACGCTCATCATCCCGCCCGGAAAACTGATGTAGCCACCCAGTCCCACCACCACATCCGGCTTGACGCGCCGCACCACCTGGATGCTCTGCCAGAAGGCCTTCAACAGGCGAATAGGCAGCAGCGCCAAGGTCATCAAACCTTTGCCGCGTACACCTGAAAAGTCAATCAACTCCAACGCAAACCCGCGCTTGGGCACCAACTCGCTTTCCATGCTGCCAGGACTGCCCAGCCAATGCACGCGCCATCCTCGCAGCCGCAAAGCCTCAGCCACAGCCAGCCCCGGAAAGATGTGACCGCCAGTGCCGCCCGCCATGATGAGTGCGGTCTTGGTCATGTCTGTGTACCCGGCCGGGCCTTTGCGTTCAGAAAAATCTGTCATGCCCGCCCCCCCCGCATCAACGCCTTGCTCTCGTAGTCGATGCGCAGCACCACCGCAATCGCCACCACGTTCATCAAGATCGCCGAACCGCCATAACTCATCAGTGGCAGCGTAAGCCCCTTGGTGGGCAGCGCTCCCAAGTTCACGCCCATGTTGATGAAAGATTGAAAGCCGATCCAGATGCCCACGCCTTGCGCCACAAGCCCGGCAAACACGCGGTCCAGCGCAATGGCCTGGCGGCCGATGTGCATGATGCGGCGGGTCAGCCAGAAGAACGAAATAATCACCGTCAGCACGCCGATCAGGCCAAATTCTTCGCCGATCACGGCCAGTAAAAAGTCGGTATGGGCTTCTGGTAACCAGTGCAGTTTCTCCACGCTGCTGCCCAGCCCCACGCCCCAGATTTCGCCCCGGCCAATCGCAATCAAGGCATGCGACAGTTGATAGCCTTTGCCCAGCGCATGCTTCTCGCTCCACGGGTCCAGGTAGGCAAAAATGCGCTCACGCCGCCAGTCGGAAAGCGCAATCATCACGGCGAAGGCCACCACGATGACCAGCGCGATCAGGAAGAACATACGGGCATTCACACCACCCAGAAACAGAATTCCCATCGCAATCACGGCGATTACCATGAAGGCACCCATGTCTGGCTCGGCCAGCAGCAGCATGCCCACGATGGCAACCGACAGCGCCATGGGCAACACTGCGCGAAAGAAACGCTCTTTCACTTCCATCCTGCGCACCATGTAGTCAGCCGCATACAGCAGCACCGCAAACTTGGCCAACTCCGAGGGCTGAAAGCTCAAAGGGCCCAGTGCAATCCAGCGGCGCGCGCCGTAGACCACTTTGCCAATACCCGGAATCAGCACCACCATCAACAGCACCAGTGACAGCACGAACAACCAGGGCGCTGCACGCTCCCAGGTACGCATGGGCACCCGAAACGCAATCAAGCCCATCAACATGGCCACGCCAATGAACAGCACGTGGCGCAACAGGAAATGGGTTTGGGTGTAGCGCGCAAATTTGGGGTTGTCGGGCAGGGCGATGGAGGCGGAATAGACCATCACCAGTCCGAAGGCCATCAGCGCCACGGTGACCCAGGCAATCGTCTGGTCAAAGCTGGCGGTGGATAGGGGCTTAGCAGCGCTGAACTCGCCTGGTTGGGGTTTTTTACTGCCCAACAAACCTTTGAGGCTCGTGGTGCTCATGACAGCGCCTCCACCGCCTGCACAAACACATGCGCGCGGTGCTCGTAGTGATCGAACATGTCGAAGCTGGCACAGGCCGGCGACAACAGCACCGCATCACCGGCATGTGCCCGCGCAGCGCTTTGGGTTACGGCGTCGTGCATGGAGGTGGCTTCCACCAGCGGCACATCGGTTAGCGCCAAAGCCGCACGAATCAAAGGTGCATCGCGCCCGATCAACACCACGGCGCGGGTGAACAGGCTCACGGGTTTGGCCAGAGGCGCAAAGTTCTGGCCCTTGCCTTCGCCGCCCAGGATCAGCACGATTTTTCTGTCGGCTCCGAGACCGTTCAACGCGGCCACGGTGGCCCCCACGTTGGTACCTTTGCTGTCGTCAAAGTACTCCACGTCCTGCAGAACGGCCACACTTTGCACGCGGTGAGGCTCACCCGGATAGTCGCGCAGGCCGTAAAGCATGGGGCCGATGGCACAACCGGCCGCATGCGCCAGAGCCAGCGCCGCCAGCGCATTCACCGCGTTGTGACGGCCCCGAATGCGCAGCGCGTCGGCTGGCATCAGGCGCTGGAAATGAATTTCGGCCAGCTCGCCTTTTTTCAGCCTTTGTGTTTCATCGGCCTCCAGCGCGCGCACCAGCCAGGCCATGCCGTTCACGACCTCTATGCCAAAGTCTCCGGGGCGCCGGGGCAGGTCACCGCCAAAACTGGTGTGGTCGCGCTGCTGTTGTTTGCCGCCTTTGAGTTTCACCACCGGCGGCAGCATGGCCATGACCTGCGGGTCTTCGCGGTTGAGCAGCATCAGGCCGGTTGATCCAAAAATGCGCGCTTTGGCCTGCTCATACGAGACCATGTCGCCGTGCCAGTCCAGGTGGTCTTCGCTGATGTTCAGCACCGTGGCTGCCGTGGGTTCGAATCCCTGCACGCCATCGAGCTGGAAGCTGGACAGTTCCAGCACCCAGACCTGGGGCAGCGTGTTTGCAACCGTGTGCGCAGCCAGTGTGTCCAGCAAACTGGGACCAATGTTGCCGGCCATAGCCACAGTTTTATGAGAGCGCTCAATCAATTCACCCGTGAGCGCCGTGACGGTGGTTTTGCCGTTGGTGCCGGTAATTGCCAGCACAGCGGGTGCATAGCCCTGCGATTGCTTGAGAGCCATTAAAGCTTCAGAAAACAGATCTAACTCGCCTTCAACCCTTGTATTTATTGCTCGGGCAGCTATGGATACAGGAGCAATTTCGGTAGGTGACAGACCAGGACTGCGCAGCACACGGTTGATTGACGTGCCTTCAACGAGGGCCGCACTGAATGGACCTGAGATAAATTTGATCTGTGGCAGTTCATCACGCAAGGCCTGCAAGCCGGGCGGGGCGTCCCGCGTGTCGGCTACCGTCACCTGCGCGCCGTGCCCCGTACACCAGCGTGCCATCGCCAGACCCGAGGTGCCTAGGCCGAGGATGAGGACGTGTTGGTCTTGCATGGCGCCAGCGCCGGGCCGCTCCAAGCAGGCCGCGGCTCCCTCGGGGGGCAGTGCAGCACACGCGGGGGCAGACGTGGGGGTTAACGTCATGATTTATCGCAGCTTCAAGCTCGCCAGGCCCATCAGGCACAGCAGCATGGTGATGATCCAGAAGCGCACGACGACCTGCGTTTCTTTCCATCCGCTTTTTTCAAAATGGTGGTGCAACGGTGCCATCTTCAAAATGCGCCGACCCGCACCGTAGCGGCGCTTCGTGTACTTGAACCAGGCGACCTGCAGCATCACTGACAGTGCCTCCACCACGAATATGCCGCCCATGATGAACAGCACAATTTCCTGGCGCACGATGACTGCAATCGTGCCCAGCGCACCCCCCAGAGCCAGCGCGCCCACGTCACCCATGAAAACCTGTGCCGGGTGGGCGTTGAACCATAAGAACGCCAGCCCGGCGCCCGCCATGGCCGCACAAAAAATCAGCAGCTCGCCCGAGCCGGGAATATGCGGAAAGAAAAGGTATTTGCTGTAGACCGCGCTACCTGTGACATACGCAAACACGCCCAGTGCCGAGCCCACCATCACCACCGGCATGATCGCCAGCCCGTCCAGCCCGTCGGTCAGGTTCACGGCGTTGCTGGTCCCCACAATCACCAGGTAGCTCAAGATCACAAAGCCAAACACGCCCAGCGGATAGCTGATCTCCTTGAAAAAGGGCACCAACAGGCCTGCCTTGGGCGGTAGGTTCACGTCGAAGCCCGAGCGTACCCAGGTGATGAATAGTTGCACCACCTTCATGTTGGAACTTTCCGAAATGCTGAACACGAGATACAGCGCGGCTATCAGGCCAATGATGGATTGCCACAAGTATTTCTCGCGCGAGCGCATGCCTTCGGGGTCTTTTTTCACCACCTTGCGCCAGTCGTCAGCCCAGCCTATGGCACCAAAGCCCAGGGTGACTGCCAGCACAATCCACACGAAGCGGTTGGACAGGTCAAACCACAAAAGGGTCGACACCGCGATCGACAACAAGATGAGCACGCCGCCCATGGTCGGCGTGCCGCTTTTGACCAGGTGCGTGTCCATGCCGTAGCCACGCACCGGCTGACCAATTTTCAGAGCGGTGAGCTTGCGGATGACCCACGGGCCTGCCGCCAGGCCGATCAACAGCGCCGTCATGGCCGCCATCACGGCGCGGAAGGTCAAATACTGGAACACCCGGAAAAATCCGAACTCGGGTGACAGGGTTTGCAGCCAATGGGCCAGGCTAAGCAGCATGTTTTTTGCCTTCAACTTCTTGTTCTTTTGCGCGGGTCTGAACGTGTGCAGTGATGGCCTGCACCACCTGCTCCATCTTCATGAAGCGCGACCCCTTGACCAACACGCTGGACACGTGTGGCAGCTCACGCAGGACTGTCTGAATCAGCGAAGGCATGTCTGCATGATGGGGTGGTGGTTCTTTATTTGCTACAAATTCAATAGCTGTTTGAGCACATTCAGAACCGATTGCAGCCATTTTTTCTATATTTTTGGTTCGCGCATAAGCACCCACCTCGGCATGAAACTGCGGACCCTGGTCGCCTACCTCGCCCATATCGCCCAACACCAGCAGGCGCGGGCCGGTCAATTCGGCCAGCACGTCGATGGCAGCGCGCACCGAGTCGGGGTTGGCGTTGTACGTGTCGTCCACGACAGTGATGACGCGCCCTTGCAACTGGATGCCAAAGGCGCGCGAGCGGCCTTTGACCGGCTCGAAGGCGGACAGACCCTGCGCAATGGCCGCCAAAGGCGCACCGGCCGCCAGGGCGCATGCAGTGGCGGCCAGGGCGTTGCGCAGGTTATGGCGACCGGCGATGTGAAGCTGGCATTCAAACGCGCCTCCAGGCGTTTGAATGTGGGCCTGCCATGCGTCGCCAGACCATTGCGCAGCCAGCAAGTCCACATCACCGCCCGTAGCAAACAACAGGCATTTGCGCTGAGCTGCCAGGTCTTTCCACAGCGGCGTGAATTCCTCGTCAGCCGGGAAAACCGCCACACCGTCGCCCGGCAAGGCAGAAATGACCGCGCCGTTTTCCTGCGCTACCGCCTGCACGGTCGCCATGAACTCCAGGTGCTCGCGCTGCGCGTTGTTTACCAGCGCCACCGTGGGTTTTGTCAGACGGGCCAGATAAGCAATCTCGCCCACATGGTTCATCCCCAGCTCCACTACGGCCGCGCGGTGTGGGTCTCGCAGGCGCAGCAGGGTTAGCGGCAGGCCGATGTCGTTGTTGAAATTGCCGAGCGTGGCCAGGCTTTGTTCATGCCCGGCACCTGTGCTGGCGGACCACCACGCCCGCAGAATGGCTGCGACCATCTGCGTGACCGTGGTTTTGCCGTTGCTGCCGGTCACCGCAATCAGCGGCAATTCAAACTGGCTGCGCCAGCCCGCTGCCAATTGACCCAGCGCCCGCTTGGTGTCGTCGACCTCAATGCCTGCAAACCCTGCAGGTAGCCGTGCACGGTTCGCCAAGGCTGCCATCGCGCCCGCCGCCTGGGCTTGTAGCAAAAAATCGTTGGCATCAAAGGAGTCGCCTTTCAAGGCCACAAACAGGTCGCCTGCTTGCAGGCTGCGCGTGTCGCTGTGTACGCGCTGTATGCGCGTGGTGCCATCGCCCATCAGCGTGCCGCCGGGCAACCAGCGCAAAGCCTGGTTCAGCGACATCATGGCCGCAGCAGACGGCAATGTGCTCATACCTTCATACCCCGGGCCTGCAGCGCCGCTTGCACATGGGCCTGGTCTGAAAACGGGTACTTCACGCCGCCAGTGTCCTGGTAGCTCTCGTGCCCTTTGCCGGCCACCAGCACCACATCGCGCACATCGGCTCTTGCCAATGCGTGTGCTATTGCACTGGCGCGGTCAGCCAGGATGGTGATGCCCGCTTCTGACTTTATGCCCATGAAAATCTGTTCGATGATGGCCAGCGGCTTTTCATGGCGCGGGTTGTCGCTGGTGATGACCACGCGGTGCGCGTTTTGCTGGGCAATCTTGCCCATCACCGGGCGTTTGCTGGCGTCACGGTCGCCGCCGCAGCCAAAAACGCACCACAGTTGGCCGCCCCGCTGTTGCACCAGGGGTTGGAGGGCCAACAGCGCCTGGCTCAGCGCATCGGGCGTATGGGCATAGTCCACCGCCACCAACGGGACGCCCGCGCCACCAAAACACTCCATGCGACCGGGCACGGGAATCAACAGTGTGCAGGCCTGCACGGCTTGCGCCAGCGTGTGCCCCATGGCGCGCAACGCGGCTATCACGCCCAGCAGGTTGGACACGTTGTACTGCCCAATCTGCCGGGTTTGCAAGTGATGGACGTCGCCGCCTTGCTCTCGACTTTCCGTCACGTCGAACTGCAGTCCATCGGCTTCGTAGCGGATGTTGTGGGCGGCCAGACGTGCCGTGTTTTTGCTGGATTTTTCACCAGACCGCTTGCAGGATACGGTCCATACATCCAGCGCTTTGGCGCGCAGCGCCGCAGCCAGCCGTACACCGTGCGCATCATCCACATTGACGACGGCGGCCTGCAACCCTGGCCAGTCGAACAGGGACCGTTTGGCTTGCCAGTAAGCGTCCATGCTGGCGTGGTAGTCCAGGTGGTCTTGCGTGAAGTTGGTAAAAATCGCCACCCGGATGCGCATGCCATCCAGCCGCCGCTCCTGCAGGCCAATCGAGGATGCCTCGATGGCGCAGGTCTTCACACCCTGGGTTATCCAGTCGGCCAACACGCCGTGCAGCAGCACCGGGTCGGGCGTGGTCATGCCGGTAGGCGTGAGCGCCGGGATGTGGCCAGCCAGCACCAAACCCATGCCCAAAGTGCCCACCAGCCCTGATGGAACCTGCTCAGACAGCTCCATATTTGATAGCGCCTGTGCCAACCACCAGGCGGTGGATGTTTTGCCGTTGGTACCCGTCACGGCTAGTACATCCAGGTGTTGTGACGGGTGGTTGTAGTAGGCCGCCGCAATCGGTCCGGTGGCAGCCTTCAAGTGCAGGTAGCTGGCAATGGCTGCGTTCTCCAGACCAAATGCATTGAGTCCTTCGTGCTCCACCAGGCAGCCTGTCGCGCCCTGCGCCATGGCTTGCAGTACGAACCGTCGCCCGTCGGTTGCCGCACCGGGCCAGGCCACAAAACCGTCACCTGCGCCCACGCTGCGGCTGTCGGCGCTCAGGCTGCCCGTCACGCGCTCGCGCAGCCACTGTGCAGCTTCGGTGTGCGTGTGCAACTGTGTGGTCAAAACGACTCCTGCACCGCTTGAACGGCGACCTGCGGTTTGACCGCAATGTCGGGCTGCACGCCCAGCATGCGCAGGGTTTGCTGCACGGTCGCACTGAACACCGGGGCAGCCACATCGCCACCAAAGTACTTGCCGCCAGACGGTTCGTCGACCATCACGGCCACCACGATGCGCGGGTTATCGATGGGAGCCATGCCTACAAAAAAAGCGCGGTACTTTTTCTCGGCGTAGCCCTTGCCCTCCTGCTTGTGGGCGGTGCCGGTTTTGCCGCCTACCGAATAACCCATGGTTTGCGCTTTGGGTGCGGTGCCACCAGGACCGGCAGCCAGGCTGAGCATGTTGCGCACCGCCAGCGCGTGGCGCGGCTCCAGCACCTGAACGCCAGAGACTTGGGCCGGTGTGGCCTGATCTTTTTTCAGGAGCGAAATCGGTGCCAGATCGCCGTCGCGCGCAAACACGGTGTAAGCCCGCGCCAACTGGAACAGGCTGCCCGACAGACCGTAGCCGTAGCTCATGGTGGCCTGCTCGATAGGCCGCCAGGTTTTGTAAGCCCGTAATCGCCCGCTGACGGCGCCTGGGAAGGGCAGTTGCGGCTTCTGACCAAAGCCTACCTGGGTGTACAGCTCCCACATCTGGCGCGGCTGCATCTGCATGGCCAACTTCACCGTGCCCACGTTGCTGGACTTTTGAATGATCTGGTTAACGGTGAGCACGCCGTGCGGGTGCGCGTCGCTGATGGTGAAGCCGCCCATTTGCAGCTTGCCTGGGGCAGTCTGGATGGCGGTGTCGGGCTTGACGAGGCCGTTTTGCAGCGCCAGCGCCGCCACAAACGGTTTCATCGTGGAGCCGGGCTCAAACGTGTCGGTCAGCGCCCGGTTGCGCAGCTGCGCGCCGCTCAGGTTTTGCCGGTTACCTGGCGCGTAACTGGGGTAGTTCGCCAACGCCAGAATCTCGCCAGTCTGCGCGTCCAGCACCACCACACTACCGGCCTTGGCCTTGTTTTCCAGCACCGCGTCGCGCAGCTTCTGGTACGCGAAAAACTGCACCTTGCTGTCGACGCTCAGTTGCAGATCGCGCCCGTCCACTGGCAGCACGGTCTCGCCCATGTCTTCCACCACCCGGCCCATGCGGTCCTTGATCACGCGACGCGAGCCCGCGCGACCGGCCAGCTCGTTGTTAAACGCCAGCTCCATACCCTCCTGGCCCTTGTCTTCCACATTGGTAAAGCCCACCACATGCGCGGCGGCTTCGCCCTCGGGGTATTGGCGCTTGTATTCCTTGCGCTGGTAAATGCCTTTGATGCCCAGCGCTGCGACTTGCTGGGCGATGGGCTCATCGACCTGGCGCTTGAGCCAGACAAAGGTTTTGTCTTCGTCTTCCAGCTTTCTATTCAGGTCGGGCAGCGACATGTCCAGTAGCCGGGCCAGTTGCTTGAACTTGACCGGGTCGCGTTCCAGGTCTTCGGGAATGGCCCAAATGCTGGGTGCCGGCACCGAGGTAGCCAGCAGCAGGCCGTTGCGGTCCAAAATGCGGCCGCGGTTGGCGGGCAGTTCCAGGGTGCGTGTGAAGCGTACCTCGCCCTGCTTTTGAAAAAAGTCGTTGTTGAACACCTGTACCCACGCAGCGCGTGCGGCCAGGCCCAGGAAGCTGAGTGCCACCCCCGCCACTATGAATTTGCTGCGCCATACGGGCGTTTTACTGGCGAGCAAGGGGCTGCTGGTGTAAAGCACGCTTTTGGCTCTCATGGTCTGGTCCCCGAACTGGCCGCGCTCTGTGGTGCGATGTATTGCGTAATGGCGGGCGTCGCAGGACGCATGCCCAGTTGATCTTTCGCCAGTTTCTCCACCCGCAGCGGCGTGGCCTGGGCGCGTTTTTCAGCCTGCAAGCGCTCGTTTTCCACTGTGAGGCGCCTCGCCTCGCTCTCGGCCTTGTCCAGCTCGGTGAACAGGCTGCGCGAGCGGTACTGCACATGTACCAGGTACAGCGCGCTGGCCAGGACGGCCAGGAGCAGGACGAGGTTCAGGCGGGTCATGCGGCCACTCCTATCGCCTGTATGCGCGAGTTTTGCCCCCTCTCCCGCCTGCGGGAGAAGGCTGGGGAGAGGGCGCTTGCTGAGCACAAGCGTTTGTACCGCTCAGCCCCCTCACCCCCGCCCTTTCCCCGAGGGGAGAGGGAGAAATACAAGCGAAGTTGGTACGACGAAACGTCCATCACGCCGCCGCCCTCTGCGCCACCCGCATGATCGCGCTGCGCGACCGCGGATTGGCCTTGACTTCTGCCTCAGACGGTTTGATGCGGTCCAGTGCCTGTAACTGCATGACCTTTGGCTGCGCAAACGGAGCCCGGCGGTCAAACACTTCGCGCGAATGCTGCGCGATGAACTGCTTGACGATGCGGTCTTCCAGCGAGTGAAACGCGATCACCACAAGTCGGCCTCCGGGTTGCAGTACATGCAGACTGGCCTCTAACGCCTGTTGCAGCTCTTCAAGCTCGGCGTTGATGAAAATCCGAAAAGCCTGAAATGTGCGCGTTGCAGGGTCCTGGCCCTGCTCGCGGGTTTTGACCGTGCCAGCCACGAGCTGGGCCAGCTCGGCGGTGGTTGAAATTGGGCCCCGTTCCTGTCGGCGAGCCACAAGCGCCTTTGCAATTTGTGCAGCAAACCGTTCTTCGCCATATTCACGTATCACCTCCGTTATTTGCGCCACGTCGGCCACCGCCAGCCACTGGGCCACGGTCTGGCCACGCGTGGTGTCCATGCGCATGTCCAGCGGCCCATCGAAACGAAAAGAAAAACCGCGCGCCGGGTTGTCGATTTGCGGCGAACTGATGCCCAAATCCATCAACACCCCCCTGGCGCTGGCTGCAGGCAGCTCGCTCAAGCTCGCAAAACCCTGGTGCCGGATAGAAAAACGCGCGTCGTGCATGCGTGCAGCCTCGGCAACAGCCTCCAGGTCTTTGTCGAACGCAATCAAACGGCCCTGCGGTGAAAGTTGCGACAACAGCAGACGCGAGTGACCGCCGCGACCAAAGGTGGCGTCGATGTAGGTACCGCCTGGATCGGTGAGAACAGCCTGGACTGCTTCGTTCAACAAGACGGTGGTGTGTTGCCATGTGCTGTCCACCACTAGCCCTTAAAAAGAAAAATCCTTCAGCGCCTCGGGCACCTCGCCCTTGAGCGCTTCGGACTCTTTCGCGTCGTAGGTGGCTTTATCCCAAAGCTCGAAGTGATTGCCCATGCCCAGCAGCATGGTGTCGCGGGTAATGCCCGCCGCCGCACGCAACTCGGGTGAGACCAGCACGCGGCCCGTGCCGTCCAGCTCCACATCCATCGCGTTACCCAGAAACACCCGCTTCCACCACTGGGCTGACATGGGGAGTTTCGAGACCTGCTCGCGAAACTTTTCCCACTCAGGTCTTGGAAACACCATCAGACAGCCATGTGGATGCTTGGTAATCGTCAGTTGGCTGCCCGCTGTGGCGCTCAAGACGTCGCGGTGCCGGGTCGGCATCGACAGCCGACCCTTGGCATCCAGACTCAGCGACGAAGCACCTTGAAACACAGTAGCAATCCTTTTATGCGGTGGGCGATTTTGGAGAAAAAGAGCATTTTTTCCCACTAAAGTGCACTTTTTTGCACTGTAACAGGGAACGTTTCCAATGCAAGCTCGGGTGCAACAAATTTTTTCAATGAAATCAAGTACTTAGAGACGATTTTGAATCTGTCTAGAGACTAAAAATCGTTCTGAATGAAGCACTTAGCGTGGGGTTTGAATGTGACCTATGAGGAAGCGCCGTTTATCGGGATGGTGGGTGTTGAATTTGGGTGCAGGAAATAAATCACGATGCAAGCTGCATCAAGCACCCGATAAACTGAAGTCAACGCCCAAGATTGCCCGTGACCCTGGAAAAAAACATGTATGCAACCCGTTAAATCCTTCCCGTGGCACCACCTGTCTCGTTTGCCCTCTGCCTGGCTGCTTCTGGTTCAGTTACTGATTCTGGTTTTGGCACCGTTGACCAATGAAAGTACCGCCAGCCATGCCGTCTCGTGGTGTTTAAGTGCGTTAGCCTTGTTGCTGGTCGCCACAATTATTCGCAACAGCCCCATTTATACGGCGCTGGGTTTGTTTTTTGTGGTCTTGGCTTTAGGCTTATCCAGCGCCGTGTTGCTGGGTCTAGATTCGCCAGGCATACAAGTGGCCGCGCATGTGGTGGAGGCGGGGGCTTACTTTTATGGTGCGGCTGGCTTGCTGATGTATATGTTCGAAGATGAATACGTCACGAGTGACGAACTATTTGCAGCCGCCGCCGTTTTTACTTTGTTGGCGTGGGGTTTTGCGTTTTTATTCAGCGTGTGCCAAGTGTGGTATCCGGGGAGTTTCAACACGGTGCCCAGCGAACTGCGGACATGGGTGGAATTGATTTTCTTGAGCTTCAGCATCCAGTCGGGAACCGGTCTGAGCGATATTGTTCCGCTTACGCCCCCGGCACGTGTGCTGGTAGCACTTCAAATGTTCAGTGGGGTGATGTATATCGCCTTGGTGGTATCCAGACTGGTGGCGCTGCAATATATCGCCCACATACCCAAAGACAAAAAATAGATCAAACAGATCACCAGCCCTTATTTAAACTGCTCAAGCAGCTATGAAATCAGTAGCAAAAAACTACAAAATATACCGCGACAAATCCTCGTTTCGGCTCAATTCTTTTAAACGCCCGTCTACGTAAGCCGCATCAATTGAAATCGTCTGGCCTTGTAGTTTCACCGCATTAAAACTGATCTCGTCTAGCAGACGTTCCATCACGGTCGACAGCCGGCGAGCGCCGATATTCTCAGTACGCTCATTCACTTCAAACGCAATATTCGCCAGACGGGTAATACCGTCGGGCGAAAAATTCAAGGTCACGCCCTCCGTTGCTAACAACGCCTGGTACTGCTTGACCAGGCTGGCTTCGGTGGCTGTCAAAATCGCTTCAAAGTCGGCAATCGACAGCGATTGCAATTCCACCCGAATGGGAAAGCGGCCCTGCAATTCGGGAATCAAGTCGCTGGGTTTGGCCAGATGGAACGCACCACTGGCAATAAACAAAATATGGTCTGTCTTGATGGGGCCGTATTTGGTGGAAACCGTGGTGCCTTCCACCAGCGGCAACAAATCGCGCTGCACGCCCTGGCGGGACACTTCGGCGGAGCCGCTGTCGCTGCGGGAGGTGACCTTGTCAATCTCATCAATGAACACAATGCCGTTTTGCTCTGCGTTGGCAATCGCCTGCAACTTGATGTCGTCTTCGTTGACCAACTTGGCGGCTTCTTCGTCAATCAACAGTTTCAGCGCTTCTGCAATTTTCATTTTGCGCAGCTTGCGTTTCGGTGTGCTGGCCTGGCTGAACATGCCGCGCAGTTGCTCGGTCATTTCCTCCATCCCCGCCGGGCCCATGATTTCCAGCGGCTGGTTGTTTTGCGCCACTTCCAGCTCAAATTCTTTGTCGTCCAGCTGGCCTTCACGCAGCTTTTTGCGAAAGGCCTGGCGGGCGGTGCTGTCGGGCTGCAGTGTCTCGTCGGCGGTACGGTCGGCAGTGCGTGCAGTTGGTATCAATATGTCCAGCACACGCTCTTCGGCTGCCTCTTCCGCGCGTGCTTTCACCTTGCGCTTTTCGGTCTCGCGGGTCTGTTTGATGGCAATTTCCATCAGATCGCGAATGATGGAATCCACATCTTTGCCCACATAGCCCACCTCGGTGAATTTAGTGGCCTCTACTTTGATAAACGGCGCATCGGCCAGCCGGGCAAGTCGCCGCGCAATCTCGGTTTTGCCAACGCCGGTCGGGCCAATCATCAAAATGTTTTTTGGCGTGATTTCAGTGCGCAGCGTGCCATCAACCTGTTGGCGCCGCCAGCGGTTGCGCAGCGCAATCGCCACCGCCCGCTTGGCGCTGGCCTGTCCCACGATATGGTGGTCTAACTCAGAGACGATTTCTTGGGGGGTCATGGACATAGGGGCCTTGTATTCAGAAAGTCATTCACCGCAGAGACGCACAGAACGCAGAGCAAGCGGGACAGAGACAAGGCTATTTTAAAATTCCGGCTCTTCTCTGCGGCCCTCTGCGTTCTCTGCACCTCTGCGGTGATGGATCTCCGCCTTCCTACAAGCCCGCAGCCGCCTTCAACGCTTGTGCCTTATCCGTCCGTTCCCACGAAAACTCCGGCTCTTCCCGTCCGAAGTGCCCGTAAGCCGCCGTTTTTTCATAGATCGGGCGCAGCAAGTCCAGCATTTGAATAATGCCTTTGGGTCGCAAATCAAAGTGTTCGTTAACCAGCGCAGCAATCGCCTCGTCAGAGATCACACCGGTGCCTTCGGTGTAGACCGTCACGTTCATCGGCCGTGCCACGCCAATGGCGTAGGCAACTTGAATCTGGCACTGGCGCGCCAGGCCAGCCGCCACAATGTTTTTGGCGACGTAGCGTGCGGCGTACGCAGCTGAACGGTCAACCTTTGTGGGGTCTTTGCCGCTGAAGGCACCGCCGCCGTGGGGGCAGGCACCGCCATAGGTGTCCACAATGATTTTGCGGCCAGTCAAGCCGCAATCACCCTGCGGCCCGCCGATGACGAAACGGCCTGTCGGGTTGATGAGGTATTTCGTCTCCAGCAGCCACTCCTTGGGTAGCACGGGTTTGATGATTTCTTCAATGATGGCTTCGGTAAACGAAGCCTTCATTTTCTTGGATGTCTCAGACTGGTCGGGGCTGTGCTGGGTGCTCAGCACCACGGTGTCGATGCTGTGCGGCTTACCGTCCACATAGCGCATGGTGACTTGGCTTTTCGCGTCCGGGCGCAGGAAAGGCAGGCGGCCGTCTTTGCGCAACTGCGCCTGGCGCTCCACCAAACGGTGGGCATAGTAAATCGGCGCGGGCATCAGCTCGGGGGTTTCGTTGCAGGCGTAGCCAAACATCAGGCCCTGGTCGCCGGCACCGGTGTTCAGGTGGTCGTCGCTGGCCTGGTCTACGCCCTGGGCAATGTCATTGCTCTGTTTGTCATAGCAAACCATGACGGCGCAGCCTTTGTAATCAATACCGTAGTCCGTGTTGTCGTAGCCAATGCGCTTGATGGTGTCGCGCGCCACCTGGATGTAGTCCACATGCGCGTTGGTGGTGATCTCGCCTGCCAGCACCACCAGACCGGTGTTGGTCAGCGTCTCGGCGGCCACGCGGCTGCGCGGGTCTTGTTTGAAGATCGCATCCAGGATTGCGTCAGAAATCTGGTCGGCTACCTTGTCGGGGTGGCCCTCTGATACCGATTCGGATGTGAAGAGAAAGTCATTCGCCATTGTGTTTAAGCTCCGTTGGTTACAAAAGACGCGTTGCCTTTGCGGGAAGCTTTGGCGAACGCTTTAGCAGGCTTGTTTAACGTCGCTCTGCAAGTAGTTCAGTAACTCAGCGACACATGCATTTTAAGCCACCTGTTTTGATCCCCCTGCCATGTTGATTGTTTTCCGTTGCCTGTCTGTATTGCCTTTGCGCTTGCTACACACGTTGGGTTCGGCGCTGGGTTGGGTTGCCTACTTCGGTTCGTCCACTTACCGCGCCCGTTTTCAGCAAAACGTGGCGCAGGCGGGGCTGGAGCCTCGCGCGGCTCGCGCCGCCATTGGCGCAGCAGGCCAACTGGTGGCAGAGTTGCCGTGGATCTGGCTGCGCCCGCATGTGCAGAAACAACCGCTCATTCAGTGGCAAGGCGCAGAACTGGTTGACGCGGCGTTGGCACGCGGCAAGGGCGTGATGTTCATGACACCCCACATCGGTTGCTTTGAAGCGGTGCCGCAAGCGCAGGTGCAACGCTACGGTTTAGTGCATGGTGCGATGACCTTGCTGTACCGCCCCTCGCGTTTCAAAGGCATGGACGCCGTGCTGCGCCAGGTGCGCTCAGCACCCGGTCTGGAGCCAGCACCGGTCAGCACCCAAGGCGTGCGTTTGCTGCTCAAAGCGCTCAAACAAGGCCGCGTGATTGGCCTGCTGCCTGACCAGGTGCCCGCCAATGGCCTGGGCGTGTGGGCACCGTTTTTTGGCGCACCGGCCTACACCATGACCCTGGCCACGCGGCTGGCGCAGCAAACCGGTGCCACGGTGTTGATGACCTGGGGCGAGCGCCTGCCCAAGGGCCGGGGCTACATCGTGCACATCGAGCCGCTGAACCTGCCGCTGAAGCTGACACTGGAACAGGCTGCCACAGCGCTGAACCAGCGCCTGGAAGCTTTGATCCGCCGCCGCCCGGATTTGTATTTGTGGGGCTACGCGCGCTACAAGCAACCCAAGGCAGACAGCAAAACGTGATCACCCTGTTCACCCGCCTGGGCATTGCCTTCATGCGCCTGCTGTCGCGCCTGCCGCTGGCTTGGGTGCGGGCGTTGGGCGTGCTGCTGGGGTGGATTCTGTATGCCGTGGCCGTGCCGCGCAGGCGGGTGGTGGCGGTGAACCTGGCGCTGTGTTTTCCGCACATGCCTGCGCGAGAGCGTGCGCAATGGGTGCCGCAGGTGTTCATCTACTTCGCCAAAGCCTGGCTGGACCGCAGCTGGTTGTGGCACGCGCCACAGGCCGTGGTGGCCAAGCGTCTGGCGATCAAAGGAAATCTGGCCGCGCTGGAAAGCCAGCAACCCACAGTCATTTTTGCGCCGCACTTCGTGGGACTGGATGCTGGCTGGACGGCGCTGACCCTGCACCTGGAAAAACCGCTTTCCACCATCTACACCAATCAGGCCAATGCGCAAGTAGACGCCTGGATTCTGGCGGGCCGCAAGCGCTTTGGCCGCAGCTGCTTGTTTGGCCGGGTGGACGGTGTGAAAGACATCGTGGCGCAGCTGCGCGGCGGCGCGGCGCTCTATCTGCTGCCTGACATGAACTTTGGCCCGCAAGAGTCATTGTTTGTGCCTTTTTACGGCGTGCCTACCGCCACCGTGCCCTCCCTGTCGCGCTTCGCCCGCCTGAGCCGGGCACAGGTGATGCCGGTGGTCACGTGCATGACGGCCAGCGGCTACGAGGTGCAGGTCTTGCCGGCATGGGCTGACTTTCCAACTGACGACCTGGAAGCCGATACAGCATTGATGAACGAGCGTTTGCAGGGCTACATCGACACCATGCCGCTTCAGTACTACTGGGTGCACAAGCGATTCAAGTCACGGCCGGCAGGGCGGCCATCGGTTTACTGACTGTTTGCGAACTGTATTTCACTATCAAAATAGTAGCTGCTTGAGCAGTATCAATAAGGGCTATAGCCAGATTTGGCGAGTCCAAAAAGCACGGGCATCAACCTGAACTCGCGGGTAAACCCCAGCCACCCTTAGGTCTGCAGGCCTAAAAACACAAGCAGTCACCGCACGCTGTTAACATTCCTGCAAAATAGCACGGTCGTTCTTTTTATCATTCACTCCCCTGATCCATTCAAATGTCAGTCAGTCAACTTCCCGGCAAGCCGCCCACAAGTCGCGATACCAACCGTGGTGGCCGCGCCATGCAAAAAGGCCAGCAAACCAAAGCGGTGATCCTGGACGCCGCCTTGGGGCTGGCCACGCAGATTGGTTTGGAAGGCCTGTCGATTGGCGCGCTGGCCGAGGTCACGCAGATGAGCAAATCGGGTGTGTTCTCGCACTTTGGCTCGCGTGAGGAACTGCAAATTTCCGTGATCCGCGAGTATTTCATCCGCTTTGAAGAAGAGGTGTTTGCCCCCGCCATGAATGCAGCACGCGGGTTGCCCCGGCTGCAGGCGTTGTTTCGCAACTGGATGAACCGCACTTCAGTGGAGATTGACTCGGGCTGCCTGTTTATCAGCGGTGCGGTGGAGTTTGACGACCGGCCCGGTCCGGTGCGCGATGCGCTGGCGGGTTCTGTCCGCACTTGGCTGGCCGCCATGCACCGGGCGGTGGTGCAGTCGATTGAAGCAGGTCACCTAAGCGCCGATGCCCACACCGACGCCAGCCAGATTTCGTTCGAGATCCACGCCTTGATTCTTGCCTTGCACTACGAAGCCCGTTTCCTGAAAACCCCGGGCTCGATAGCCCGTGCCCATGCGGGATTTGACAACATTGTGGCGCGCTACAGCAACCAGGCGTCCACCGTTGACAAATCCATCGCCAAACCCATTTCGAAGTCACTTTCCAAGTCAGTTTCCAAATTCAAAACCCCGAAGGAGTAAGCATGCCCATCTACACCCCACCGCTGCGCGACATGCAATTTGTGATGCATGAAATGCTCAAAGTCACCGACGAGTTCAAAGCCATTCCCAAGTACGCCGATGCCGATGTGGACACCATCAACGCGGTGCTCGAAGAAGGTGGCAAGTTCGCTGCCGAAGTGCTGCTGCCCATCAACATCAGCGGCGACGAGGAAGGTTGCACGCTGGACCCCGTCACCCACGCCGTGACCACGCCCAAAGGCTTCAAGGAAGCGTTTGAAAAATATGTGGCGGGCGGCTGGCCCGCGCTGAGCTG
>JAYUXO010000284.1:0-3648 GCA_043753505.1 Comamonadaceae bacterium | reverse complement strand
GCCAATGCCTCGGCTTTTACCTGATCGCCTGGTATCACCTGCACCAGACTTTGGTCGATTTCCCGTGCCCTGAGGACAGCCTGCTCACACCACAAACCGTCTATTTCAGAGGCAGGCAGATCATCCAGGCTGGCCAGTACACGCGCTGCCAAATCCGCACGCTGAGACGCAGGTAGTGGCAGGGCTTGATGTTGGATAGAAGCGGTATTCATGGCTTAAATGCCAGCACCCATGCCCTATCGCGCGTTTTGGTTCATCATCGCCCGCGCCACCGCCTCCCCCACCCGAATCCCGTCCACCCCCGCCGACAAAATGCCGCCGGCATAGCTGGCACCTTCGCCTGCCGGGTACAGGCCGCGCACGTTCAGGCTTTGGTAATCGTCGCCGCGGGTGATCTTGACGGGTGAAGAGGTGCGGGTTTCGACGCCGGTGAGCACGGCGTCGTGCATGTCGAAGCCTTTGATTTTCTTGCCGAAAGCGGGCAGGGCTTCGCTTATGGCTTGGATGGCGTACGCGGGTAGGGCGCTGTGCAAGTCGCCCAGCTTTACGCCCGGCGTGTAAGACGGCAATACGCTGCCAAATGCGGTCGAGGGTTTGCCCGCAATGAAATCGCCCACCAGCTGGCCGGGTGCTTCGTAGGTGCTGCCGCCCAACACATAGGCGGTGGACTCCAGCTGTCGTTGCAAGGCCATGCCAGCCAATGGCCCGCCGGGAAAGTCGGTGCTAGGGTCTATGCCGACGACGATGCCGGCATTGGCGTTGCGCTCGTTGCGCGAGTACTGGCTCATGCCGTTGGTCACCACCCGGCCAGCCTCCGAGGTGGCCGCCACCACGGTGCCGCCGGGGCACATGCAAAAGCTGTACACGCTGCGGTTGTTGCTGGCGTGGTGCACCAGCTTGTAGTCAGCCGCGCCCAGTAGCGGGTGGCCCGCATGCTTGCCCCAGCGGGAGCGGTCAATCAGGCCTTGCGGGTGCTCGATGCGAAAGCCAATGGAGAACGGCTTGGCCTCCAGGTGTACGCCACGCGTATGCAGCATTTCCACGGTATCGCGCGAGCTATGACCCAGCGCCAGCACCACGTGGTCGGCGCGCAGTTCGCTGCTGTGGCCCGTGGCCTGATTTAAAACCGTCAAACCCCGAATGTGACCGGCCTCAATCAGCACATCGGTGACCCGCTGCTCAAAGCGAATCTCGCCGCCCAGCGCGATGATTTGCTCGCGCATGTGCTCCACCACCTTGACGAGTTTGAAGGTGCCAATGTGCGGGTGGGCAGCAATCAGAATTTCTTCCGGCGCACCGGCTTTCACAAATTCCTGCATGACCTTGCGGCCCAAGTGGCGCGGGTCGCGGATCTGGCTGTACAGCTTGCCGTCAGAGAACGTGCCCGCGCCGCCTTCGCCAAATTGCACATTGCTCTCGGGTTTCAGCACGCCCTTGCGCCACAAGCCCCAGGTGTCTTGCGTACGCTTTCGCACCGTGGTGCCGCGCTCCAGCACGATGGGTTTGAAACCCATCTGCGCCAGCACCAGCGCCGCAAAAATGCCGCACGGACCAAAGCCCACGACGATGGGGCGAGGAGTCTGCAGCGCCACATCGGTGCAGGCCTGCACGGGTGGATGCCAGGCCATATCGGGCGTGGGGGTGATGTGTGGGTGATCCGCATGGCGCGTCAACAGCGCTTGCGTGAGCGCCGCGTTGTGCAGCATCACGTCGACGATGTAGACCACGCGCACCTGTGCGCCCCGGGCGTCAAAACTGCGTTTGAAAACCTGGCAACTAGCCAATGCTTCAGTCTGGATACCCAGCTTCTCGCACACCAGTTGGGCTAGCGCTTGCGGCGAGTGGTCCAGTGCGAATTTAAGTTCGGAAACCCGAATCATGTGGGCAGGAAGCCTTCCACCGACAGGTAGCGCTCGCCGGTGTCGTAGTTAAAGCCCAGCACGCGCGCGCCTGCTTTCAGCTCGGGCAGTTTCTGCGCAATCGCCGCGAGCGTGGCACCTGAGGAGATGCCCACCAACATGCCTTCTTCGCGGGCGCAGCGACGCGCCATTTCGCGGGCGGGCTCGGCATCGACCTGAATCACGCCATCCAGCAGAGTCACATCAAGGTTCTTGGGAATGAAGCCTGCACCAATGCCCTGGATAGGGTGCGGCGAAGGTGTGCCACCCGAGATTACGGGGGATGCCAGCGGCTCCACCGCGAACACTTTCAACTGCGGCCACGCCGCTTTGAGCACCCGCGCGCATCCGGTCAGGTGTCCGCCCGTGCCCACGCCAGTGATCAGCACATCCAGCCCCTGCGGAAAATCCACCAGAATTTCCTGCGCCGTGGTGCGCACATGCACCTCAATGTTGACCGGGTTGTCAAACTGGCCAGGCATCCACGCATGGGGCGTTTGCGCCACCAATTCCTGCGCGCGGGCAATGGCGGCCTTCATGCCACCGGCGCGCGGCGTCAGGTCAAACGTCGCGCCATAAGCCAGCATCAAGCGGCGGCGCTCCACGCTCATGCTGTCGGGCATCACCAGCACCAGCGGGTAGCCCTTCACGGCAGCGACCATGGCCAGGCCAATGCCGGTGTTGCCCGAAGTGGGCTCGATGATGGTGCCGCCGGGTTTGAGTGCGCCGGATTTCTCGGCCTCTTCCACCATCGCCAGCGCAATGCGGTCTTTGATGGAGCCGCCAGGGTTGCTGCGCTCGGATTTGATCCACACATGATGGCCGGGGCCAAACAGGCGCTGCATGCGGATGTGAGGTGTATTTCCAATGGTTTGCAAAATATTGTCGAAGGGCATGGCGAAAACTCCGGATGCAGGAAGGACGGTGGATGGGCTGTGAACAGGGTCGTAACCGGGGTTCTGAGCGGACTCGTGGATTGTGCGACAAGGAAGTGGCGCTATTGAATATATAGCTGCTTGAGCAGTGTCTAAAAGGGCGTATGGCCGGTTTTGATCTCAATCCGAACGTCAGTTGCACACAGCTTTCCCCGTGCTGGTATAAAACTTCAGTCGTCATTTACCCGCCCATGCCGTGATGTCACTCCACTTGAACCGTTTCGCTCACAAAGACCTGCTCAAGGCGGTGGCGGCCGCGCTGTTGGCCCTGTTTCTCATTCCGCTTCTGACCTGGGGATTCACCGGCCATGTGCAGCGGACCGCAGACGCGGCATCTCTGGTTTTGCTGGAGCAGGAGACACTTGAAAACCGCAAGCTCAGTGACGTGCAGCGGCACGAGCGGCTAACGTTTTACCGGTTGGTTACACCGTCGAAAGTCTGTGGGCGCAGTGAGCCGGGCCTGGCGGCCTACCGTACCTCGACCTGCGCGCCACTGTCTGATTTGTGGCAGTTTCATGTGGTGGGCAATTTGTCTTGGTGGACGCTGATGGTCAGTGCCTTGACGGCTGGGGTGGCTTTAGGCCTGGTGTTGCTGGCCTGGGCGCGACCGCCGCTGCTGCGCCCGGTTTTTGTGCTCGGTGGGTGGTTTCACGGCGTGGTCGGCGTTGCCCAGCTGCTGGTGCAAGCCGGCATGCTCGCCTGGCTGTGTTTCTGGTTGCCAGCTTATTTTCTGGAAATCAACCTGCTGCGGTGGCTCGTGCTGGTGGGTCTGGGTGTGGCAGCGGCTGGCGTCGCACACACGGTCTTCAAGATGC
>JAYUXO010000283.1:0-8948 GCA_043753505.1 Comamonadaceae bacterium | reverse complement strand
CGCGTCCGCGAGGTGCAGCTTCTTTGATGCTGACCTTGATAACGTCACCGACACTTGCATAGCGACGCTTGGAACCACCGAGCACCTTGATACACAATACCGACTTCGCACCGGTGTTGTCGGCTACTTCGAGCCGAGATTCTGTTTGGATCATTTTTCGTTGTTCCCAACTTGCATCCCTGTAATCCTGCAATTTAATTTGCTAGGTTAAAAGGATCAGTCTTGGGCCCGTCGTCGGCGACCTGCACTGTTTACAACCACCAGGGCCGCCTACAGTTCATGTCACATTCATTGGGCTAGATAAAAATAGTGTTGCACCGTTTCTGGCGCAGCCCTCGATTGTCCACTGGTTTGCGAAGCGCTGTCAACACCCCCGTGCAGATTTTTTACTGATTTCCTGCCTGGGTGTTGCTGTATTTACGTGCCAGCGCCTTGAACGTACTGATTTGGGGGTCACAGCCGGTCTCGTGGGTGAGCAAGGTGCCCACCTCGTCGGCGACATCAATGGCAGCCTGCGCATCCAGAAACAGGAGGCGAGAGCGCCGAGCCAGTATGTCCTCTGCCGTGCGAGCGTACTCGTGTCGTGCAGCGAAACGCACCATGCTCTCGGTCAGCCCAGGCACCAATGTGTGACCGCTACCCGGCTGCCCGTTAACAAGGTCTTGCTCTGTCCCATAGAGATGCATGCCCGGTGCATCGCTGATACGGTTACCGGGCGCAATCGCAGCGATATGACTTGGCGCGCCAACCAACGGCAGGGTGGCGGTTTTCGAGGCGCCCAGGGGCGGCAAAAGCAAGTTGTCCGTGCAACGCTGCAGCACATCTTCAGCCATGGCCCGGTAGGTGGTCCATTTGCCACCGGTGACCGTGACCAGCCCGCTTTTGCTGACACGCACGGTGTGCTCGCGGCTGATGCTTTGTGTAGCATCACCGTCGTCGCCCTGAGGTTTGACCAGGGGGCGCAGACCCACCCAAACGCTGCGAATATCTTTGCTGGTTGGTGCGCGGCTCAGATAGCGAGCGGCTTCCCCCAGAATGAAATCCATCTCGTGCGCAAACGGGATGGGCTCACGCGCCATGTCTTCGCGGGGCGTATCGGTGGTGCCCAAGATCAGTTTGCCGAGCCAGGGCACGGCAAACAGGACACGGCCATCGGCTGTTTTGGGCACCAACAAGGCGTGGTCGGTAGGTAAAAAATCTCTGTCCACCACCACGTGTACGCCCTGGCTGGGTGCCACCATGGCCGCGTTGGGACGGCCCAGCGCTTGAGCGTCTTGCTCGCGCAAGCTGTCAACCCAAACACCCGTTGCGTTCACTACACAAGCGGCGGCCAAATGTATGGTTTGCCCGCTTTCCTGGTCCCGGCATATCAGGCCGGTGACCTTGCCTGCATCGTGAATTAAACCCACTGCGGCGCAGTAGTTCACCAGCAGTGCGCCGTGCTGAGCAGCTGTTCGGGCAATTGCCAGAGCCAGGCGTGCGTCGTCGAACTGTCCGTCCCAGTACTTCACACCGCCTTTCAGGCCATCAGCGCGCGCCGTGGGCAGCAGCGACAGGGTTTCAGCGCGGTTGAGAAATTCAGTGGGGCCCAAACCTGAACGACCGGCCAGCGCGTCATACATCTTCAAACCCACGCCATAAAACGGGGCCTCCCAAAGTTTGTAGCAGGGCATTACAAACGGCAACGGCTGGGCTAAATGCGGCGCGTTGTGTAGCAACGTAGTGCGCTCGTGCAAGGCCTCCCGCACCAGGGAAATATTGCCTTGAGCCAGGTAGCGAACACCGCCGTGCACGAGCTTGGTGGCGCGTGACGAGGTACCGCCTGCAAAGTCGTGCGATTCCACCAGCACCACGTTCAGACCGCGCGAAGCTGCATCGAGCGCCACGCCTAAACCCGTCGCACCGCCGCCCACGATGGCCAGGTCGTACCGATACGACAGGGCCAGGCGGGCCATCAGGTCGGCGCGGGATGTGGGTAGAGCGGCTGTCATCAAGGTTTGAAACTGAAAATTTATAACAAATCGGCCTTTAGCCCTTTTAGATGTTTCTCGAGCAGCTATTGATTTAATAGCGTTTAAAGTTGTGCCTTGCAGCTGACCACCCGGCGCTGACCGCCGATGGTCAAGAACAAACCAGCTAGCGGACAGTCAAGTTAACGAACCTTGCCGTCCTTCCAGGCTTGCAGCAGCTTGTCGTAATTGATGGTCGCACCTTGTGGCTTTTCGTTGGCCAGTTTGGCCCAGGGTGCCGCTTTGTCGCTCAGGTATTTGGCGGGGTCGCCCTTGGGGTTGAGCTTGGGTGCGCACTTGGCCATACCCGCGCGCTCCAGACGAGCCATCACCTGATCCATCTCTTCAGCCAACGTGTCCATCGCGACCTGGGGCGTCTTCTCGCCTGTAACGGCTTGGGCTACGTTTTTCCACCACAGCTGTGCCAACTTGGGGTAGTCGGGCACGTTGGTACCGGTAGGCGTCCAGGCCACGCGGGCGGGACTGCGGTAGAACTCAACCAGACCACCTAGTTTCGGAGCCATGTCGGTCATGGCTTGCGAGCGAATGTCGCTTTCGCGAATCGGCGTCAGGCCCACGATGGTTTTCTTCAGGCTGGTGGTTTTGGCGGTCACAAACTGGGCATACAACCAGGCTGCGGCCACTTTGTTGGGGTCGTGGTCTTTGAAAAAAGTCCATGACCCGACATCCTGGTAGCCGTTTTGCATACCTTGCTTCCAGTACGGGCCATTGGGGCCAGGGGCCATGCGCCACTTGGGTGTGCCGTCGGCATTGACCACGGGCAGGCCGGGCTTGGTCATGTCAGCCGTGAATGCGGTGTACCAGAAGATTTGCTGGGCAATCTGGCCCTGTGCGGGCACGGGACCGGCCTCACCGAAGGTCATGCCGATGGCTTCTTTGGGCGAGTATTTTTTCATCCACTCCACATACTTGGTCAGTGCGTACACGGCGGCTGGCGAGTTGGTCGCACCACCACGCGAGACCGACGCGCCCTGCGGTGTGCAGCCGTCTGCCGATGCGCGAATGCCCCATTCATCGACCGGCTTGCCGTTGGGGATGCCGATGTCAGCGGTGCCCGCCATCGACAGCCAGGCATCGGTGAAGCGCCAACCCAAACTTGGGTCTTTCTTGCCGTAATCCATATGGCCATAAATCGGCTTGCCATCGATGTTTTTCACGTCGTTGGTGAAGAAGTCGGCAATGTCTTCGTAGGCGCTCCAGTTCAGCGGCACGCCCAGGTCGTAGCCAAATTTGGCCTTGAATCTGTCTTGCAGGTCTTTGCGCGCAAACAGGTCGGCGCGGAACCAGTACAAGTTGGCAAATTGCTGGTCGGGCAGCTGGTACAACTTGCCGTCGGGCCCGGTGGTGAAACTGATGCCAATAAAGTCTTTGATGTCCAGATCCGGGTTGGTCCACTCTTTGCCCTTGCCGCTCATGTAGTCGGTCAGGTTCAAAATTTTGCCGTAGCGGTAGTGCGTGCCAATCAGGTCCGAGTCACTGATCCAGCCGTCGTAAATACTCTTGCCCGACTGCATGGACGTTTGCAGTTTTTCCACCACGTCGCCCTCTTGAATCAGGTCATGCTTGACCTTGATGCCCGTGATCTCTGTAAACGCCTTGGCCAGGGTTTTGGACTCGTACTCATGGGTGGTGATGGTTTCGGAAACCACCGAAATCTCCTTCACGCCCTTGGCTCGCAGCTTTTTGGCCGCTTCAATGAACCACTTCATCTCGGCCATCTGCTTGTCTTTGGACAGGGTAGACGGCTGGAACTCGTTGTCCACCCACTTTTTAGCCTCGGCTTCGCCAGCCCCAGCACCCTGCCAGACCAGCATGGACGCTGCCAGGGCTAACGCGGAATAACGTAACTTCATGACTTGTCTCCTTCAATTGACTCACACAGTTGATAACTTCCACTTGACTTAGGAATACGCCGGCTTTCGGGGAAGTGACGAGCCGGTTTGGTAGAAAACTATCCTTTTCGCATCACCAGCACCAGCAGCCCCATCGAAGCCATAAAGCTCCACCAGATGGACAAATCGCCCTCCCGCCCTAGCTGTGCTGCCAGCCAACCGCTGATGCCGACGAACATCAAATTCAGGTAAGCCGCACTCAGCAGACCGATGAACAAGCGGTCACCGCGTGTGGTCTCCATCGGCAAAAAGCCCTTGCGCATTACCGTGGGCGACTGGATTTCCCACACCGTCATGCCCACCAGCATCAGCACGATGCAGGTGAAAAACACCGCAACCGGCAATGTCCAGGCCATCCACTCAAACATTCAAACTCTCCCCATGGCAAAGCCTTTGGCGATGTAATTACGCACAAACCAGATCACGATGGCCCCCGGCACGATGGTCAGCACACCGGCGGCGGCCAGGGTCGCCCAGTCCATGCCGGATGCAGACACCGTGCGCGTCATGGTGGCCACGATGGGTTTGGCATTCACGCTGGTCAGGGTGCGGGCCAGTAGCAGCTCCACCCAGCTGAACATGAAACAGAAAAACGCCGCAACGCCAACACCTGCTTTGATAAGTGGTAAAAAAATCGTGACGAAAAAACGTGGGAACGAGTACCCGTCGATGTACGCCGTTTCGTCAATCTCGCGCGGAATGCCGCTCATGAAGCCCTCCAGAATCCACACTGCCAGCGGCACGTTGAATAGCAGGTGCGCTAGTGCCACGGCAATGTGCGTATCCATCAAACCCACCGTGGTGTACAGCTGGAAAAACGGCAGTAAAAACACCGCAGGCGGGGTCATGCGGTTGGTCAGCAGCCAAAAAAACACGTGCTTGTCACCCAGAAAGCTGTAGCGCGAAAACGCATAAGCGGCCGGCAAGGCCACGGAAATCGATATCACCGTGTTGATAGCCACATAAATCAGCGAATTGATGTAGCCCGAGTACCAGGACGGGTCGGTGAATATCTTGATGTAGTTGTCCCAGGTGAACGCCTGCGGAAAGTACGAGAAGCTGGACAGAATTTCCTCGTTGGTCTTGAAGCTCATGTTGACCATCCAGTAGATGGGCAACACCGCAAATACCAGGTAGGCGATGAGAAACAACGTGCGTTTCTGAAAGCGCTTGTTCGTCATCTGTCCGGTCATTTTTCTACGCCTTCCGCACTGGTGGTGCCCACCCGCTGCATCCAGTTGTACAAGATGAAGCACATCAACAAAATGATCAAAAAGTAAATTAACGAAAACGCTGCCGCAGGCCCCAGATCAAACTGACCCACCGCTTTTTGTGTCAGGAACTGGCTGAGGAACGTGGTGGCATTGCCCGGCCCGCCGCCAGTGAGTACAAAGGGCTCGGTGTAAATCATGAAGCTGTCCATAAAGCGCAGCAGCACCGCAATCATCAACACGCCACGCATTTTGGGCAGCTGGATATAGCGAAACACCGCGAACTTGCTGGCCCCGTCAATTCGCGCGGCCTGGTAGTAAGCATCGGGAATCGAGCGCAGGCCAGCAAAGCACAGCAGGGCCACCAGCGGCGTCCAGTGCCACACGTCCATCACCAGCACCGTGAGCCAGGCATGGGTGGCATTGCCGGTGTAGCTGTAGTCAACACCCATTTGTTGCAGCACATTGCCCGCAAGCCCGATATCGGCCCGGCCAAAAATTTGCCAGATGGTGCCCACCACGTTCCACGGAATCAGCAGCGACAGCGACACCACCACCAGCACTGCAGACGATTTCCAGCCGTGCGCGGGCATGGACAGTGCCAACAAAATACCCAACGGAATTTCCACCGCCAGCACCGCCAGCGAGAACGTGAGCTGGCGGCCCAGCGCAGCATGCAGGTCGGGGTCGCGCATCACCGAAGTGAACCACTCGGTACCCACAAACACGCGGCGCTCGGGGGAAATAATGTCTTGCACCGAGTAGTTCACCACCGTCATCAGCGGCAGGATGGCGGAGAACGCTACGCAAATAATGACCGGCAGGATCAAAAACCAGGCTTTCTGGTTAACGGGTTTGGTCGTTGTGCTCATGACACCAAAACCTCATCTTTATAAAAACAGGTGTGCTCGCCCAGCACCTGTAACCAAGTACTGTCGCCTACCGAAGGGACCGCCGTTTGCGGGCTGAGGCGCGCCTTGATGGCGTGGCCGGCGATGGTGGTGGTGAGCATGAGATGGGTGCCCACGTCTTGCACGCGTGACACTGTCACCGGCAAGGCGCCTTCCACATTGGCAGGGGCCAGGCTGACGTACTCAGGCCTTACACCCAGCTTCAATGGACCACTTGGCAGCACCCGCGTGGTGGTCACCGGAAACCCAGCGATCGTCAACGCACCGCTTTCGGCCAGCACCGGTAGAAAATTCATGCCCGGCGAGCCAATGAAGTGACCCACAAAAGTGTGCGCGGGCCGCTCAAACAACGCATCGGCGCTGCCCACCTGAACTGCGCGGCCACGCGTCATCACCACCACTTGCTGCGCAAAGGTGAGCGCCTCCACCTGATCGTGTGTGACGTAGATCAGCGTGAGTTTCAACTCGTGATGAATCTGCTTGAGCTTGCGGCGCAGTTGCCACTTCAAGTGCGGGTCAATCACCGTGAGCGGCTCGTCAAACAACACAGCCGACACATCCGAGCGCACCAGACCCCGACCCAGCGAGATTTTCTGCTTGGCGTCGGCCGCCAAGCCAGCGGCGCGCTGATTCAGCTGGCCACTGAGCTCCAGCATTTCGGCGATCTGGCCGACGCGCTGCCTGATCTGGTCAGGTGGCACTTTTCGGTTGCGCAGGGGAAAGGCCAGGTTGTCAAACACTGTCATGGTGTCGTAGACCACCGGGAACTGGAACACCTGGGCAATGTTGCGTTGCTGCGGGGTTTGTGCCGTGGCGTTGACACCGTTGAAATGCACCGTACCTTGCGACGGTGACACCAGACCCGACATGATGTTGAGCAGGGTGGTTTTGCCGCAGCCAGATGGCCCTAGCAACGCATAGGCACCACCGTCTTCAAAAGTCATTTTCAAGGGCAGCAACGCGTAATCTTCGTCGCGCTGCGGGTTGGCGTGGTAGGCATGTGCCAGGTCAAGGGTGATGCTGGCCATGTCAGTGCACCTGCCTTGAAGCTGGTGAGGTATGCGAAGCAGGGGCCAGCAGCAACGCGCCGCTGGCGTCAAATACGTAAACCTGTGAGGGATGCAAGAAAAGGGTGATCGCGCTGCCCAGTTCAAAGTAGTGCACCCCGGTGAGCTGCGCCACCAACTCACCGACCGGCGTGGCAGCATGAATGAAGGTGTCTGACCCCGAAATTTCAGCCAGCTCTACCTGCCCGGCCAGCGACACATCACCTGGGCGGGCCTGCACGCGCAGCGCACTGGCACGCACGCCCACGGTGAGCTGGTCAGACGTTGTAGGTGGCAAATTCAAGGCCAATTCAGGCCCAAAATCCAGTTTCACCCTTGTAGATATTGCTCGAGCAGCTATCAAATTCATAGGGGGATCGCTGAACGCCCGGGCCACCCGCAGCGACTGGGGGCGGTGAAACACATCGGCGGTCGGCCCAAATTGCAATAGCTCGCCTGCATCCATCACCGCCGTGTAGCCGCCCAGCAGCAGGGCCTCGCCGGGCTCGGTGGTGGCGTAGATCACCGTGGAGTCGCCCGTAGCAAAGAGTTGGGTCAGTTCTTCGCGTAGCTCCTCGCGCAGCTTGTAATCCAGGTTCACCAGCGGCTCGTCCAACAACATGAGCGGCGCGCCTTTGGCAAGCGCCCGGGCCAGCGCCACGCGCTGCTGCTGGCCACCCGACAGTTCGGCAGGCAAACGCTCCAGAAACATGTCAATGTGCAGGCGCTGCGCAATCTCGCGCACCCGCTGATGTATGTTTTTCTCCCGCCGCAGCTTTAACGGCGAAGCAATGTTGTCGGCCACCGTCATGGACGGGTAATTGATGAACTGCTGGTAAACCATGGCCACATTACGTTGGCGCACCGGCTGGCCGGTCACATCAACACCATCTACCAACACCTGCCCCGCCGTCGGCACATCCAGGCCCGCCATGACGCGCATCAAACTGGTTTTGCCCGCTTGCGTGGCCCCCAGCAGCACCGTGACCCGCCCGCTCGGCGGCCGCAGATTCAGAGGGAATAGCCACTGCACCGGACCAACTTTTTTGGCAATGCCTTCAAGCGACATCTGCATAAATGCCCTGGTTTTTCATGTTCCACAGCATGGGTAACAAAGTTTCGGTTTGGTTGATCAGGGCGCGATTGTTGTTCTATTTTGTGCATTATTTGTCATGGTTTTCCCTTCATCGCTTTCGTTTTGTTTCGATATAGAGTGAATCTCACTTTGATACCCCCTTTGACATGAGCCGTTTCCCGTGAACGCCAACCCCCGACAAATACGCCTGCTCGATGTGGTGCGTGCCGATGGCACGGCATCGGTCGAGCAGTTGGCCGACAGGCTGCAGGTCAGTCTGCAAACCGTGCGCCGTGACGTACAGCGCCTGGCCGAAGCCAACCTGCTCACGCGTTTCCACGGCGGTGTGAGCGTGCCCGGCTCCACCATTGAGAACATTGCACACCGGCAGCGCGAAAACCTGAACGCCGCGGGTAAAACGCGCATTGCCCAGGCTGTGGCTGCCAGCGTGCCCAACGGTTGCTCGCTGATCTTGAACATCGGCACCACCACCGAAGCGGTGGCTCGTGCCTTGTTGCACCACAAAGGCCTGCGCGTGATCACCAATAACCTGAATGTGGCGGCCATCCTGTCGGCCAATACCGACTGCGAAGTGATCGTGACTGGCGGCGTGGTGCGCGCGCGCGACCGCGGCATCGTGGGCGAAGCGGCGGTGGCCTTCATCAAGCAGTTCCGGGTGGACATTGCGGTTATCGGCATTTCCGGCATCGAGTCTGATGGCAGCCTGCGCGACTTTGACTACCGCGAAGTCACGGTGTCACAAACCATCATCGCCCAGGCCCG
>JAYUXO010000282.1:0-3654 GCA_043753505.1 Comamonadaceae bacterium | reverse complement strand
GGCGCGACATTAACGTGAAAGCAGCTCTTTCGGCCACCGACGGAAGCATATTGCTTGCAGCAGGCGGCAACGTGAACCAGAATGCAGCCATTACCTTAGTTAGAGGCAACTTGATGATGTGTGCCGCCAATGATGTCGTCATTAACGCGAAAATCGCGATGACCAATGGTCAGGCCGGCCCTACTCGAAGCCTGGGTCTGCCGCTTGGCCTCACCCTGATCGCCGATACGGACGGAACGGGGCCAGGAGTTGCTCGCGGCACCGTAATTATGAACGTCAGCGGTGCCGACCGTCCAAGTATCACGGGTACAGCCGGGACTGCTGCACCGGTCACCATCAATTACAACCCGGTTTCCTATGCAGCACCTACAGATTACTTGCCTAAATTCATACTTGTCGACAGCGCGCTGTCGCAGCGCATGCTGGTCTTCCCCGGAGGAGCGGACAAGACGTTCGACAACAACACCACAGCAAGATTTACCGGATTGAAGACTGATCTCATTGGAGGTGCCCCCGCCAATGTCACGTTGGTAGCGGGCCCCGGTAGTTCTGCCTTTTTTGACACGGCGGTCGTGGGAACCAACAAGACTGTCACCTTCAACGGCTTCAGCCTTGGCGGTTCAAACGCTGCTGCTTTTGCTTTGCCGGTCTCTTGTTGCGCGCCCATTGTGCAGAGAACAACTGCAAATATTAGCGCCGCAGCACCAGCACCAGCACCAGCGCCTGCACCAGCACCAGCACCAGCACCAGCGCCAGCACCAGCGCCAGCGCCAAGCGCACCCTCGATTTCTGTTCAGCCACTAAACCAAACCATACGCGTGGGCAGTTCGGTTAGCTTCAGCGTCGAAGCCAAGGGGGACGCACCATTGATTTATCAGTGGCAAAGAAACGGTACGTCCCTGCCGGGCGCAACTTCTTCCAGTTACTCAATTAGTTCGGTTACTCAAAATGAAAATCAAAGCGTTTTTGGAGTTCAAATTGCCAATGCAGCCGGAATCGTATTTAGCCAATCCGTCACCTTATCAGTACTAGCGCTACCAGACAATACCTTGAAGTATTTGACAGGTGATTTAACTCCAGCATTTCGAGGTAGTAGTTTGCTGCCCGTACAAGTTAGTACACTAGAAAATTATGATGGTCGCGGCGAAGAGTCGGCATTTGTAGGCATGAGTGGGCTTGCGGCCGATCGGCAAGGAAACGTATTTGTTGCGCATCATTATTCGGTTAGAAAAATTCGACCAGATGGGCTGGTTTCCACCCTTGCCGGTCAATTGAATAATGGAATTCCCGGATATCTAGATGGAAACCTTTCCGAAGCCAGATTTGGTGGAATTAGTGATATTGAAATTGATAGTTCCGACACAATTTATTTAGCAGATGTTGTAAATTCAGCCATCCGGAAAATATCCAGAGAAGGGCTGGTTTCCACTGTCGCGGGGGGGCCAAGTAAACAAGGTTATTTGGACGGCGTGGTATCCCAAGCCAAGTTTTCAAGTCCTCGCGCTGTAGCGGCAGCCAGCACTGGAGACCTTTATGTCGTAGATGTCGCGCCGAAGCTACCTAACACTTCTCCATTTGATCATCCCTATTTTCTTATTCGAAAAATTAGCACCGCTGGTATGGTAACCACCGTGCCGGGTGGGGTGCTGGATGCGACCGCGCGCAACGTGACCGATATTGCTGTAGACAAGCAGGGCAATATATATGTATCTACCGCGCCTGCATCCTTCCCCGTGGTAGTAACTGGCACACCAGCTGGCATTGCCGTAGCATATATTTTGAAGATTACGCCATCAGGAGCAGTCAGCACTTTTGCTGGAACAACACAGCTGAACGGTCTAGGAGCGCTGGACGGTCAGGGCATAACAGCACGGTTCAACAACCCAAGCAAACTGGCAATTGATGGAAATGACGTGCTATATGTCGCTGATTCTGGCAATCGGGCGATCCGCCGTATCAGCCCGCAGGGTTTCGTAACGACTGTGGTGGGCATACTGCCCACAGGTGGTGCGGCACCTAACGCAATAACTTATGGCACCTTACCAGCTGAAGTTATTGATACCGATGCGCTTGCTGTGAGTTTTGACGGAAGTATCTATCTCAATTCGCGGGTCGCCACTGGCTTTCCGCCTTTAACGCCCAGCAACTTGGTCGCGTTGAGCCTCTTGGGTGAGTGCCGCGTGATACTGAAGGCTGAGCCACGATAAATGAGTTGGTAGTAATCCATGCAGCGTGCGCTAAAAAGCAGGCACACAAGCCTGCTTTTTACTGAAGAAAGGGCGCTAGCCCTTGTCTAGGCTGCACAACAAGCTATATTTTTCGTAGCGACTAAAGTATCGTCAGTTCACCATCGCAGGCAGGCAGCCTGCCCAAACCGGCCTGGCTGGCCAAGACCAACAAGCGGTGGCCGCAGTGGAAAGTCCGGGGCGACGAATTGCGTCAGGCCAAGGTCGACGCCACGTTGCTGTGGATTAAGGCCCAGGTGCCGCAGGCGGTGGCGGTTTCTATGGTCTGCTAGAGCGGCTAGGCTTTTTGTAGCGGCTTCGCATTCCTTAATCCGCCACCTTCAACACCAGCTTCCCAAAATTAGCCCCTGAAAACAGCTTGCCCAAGGTCTCCGGGAAGGTTGACAGACCCTCCACCACGTCTTCGCGGCTTTTCATGCGGCCGTCTTTCAGGTAACCGGCCATCTCGGCCACGGCCAGGTGGTAGCGGTCGGCGTAGTCGAACACCACGATGCCTTCCATGCGGGCGCGGTTGACCAGCAGGCTCAGGTAGTTTTTCGGGCCTTGCACGGGGGTGGTGTTGTTGTATTGGCTGATGGCGCCGCAAATGATGATGCGGGCTTTGCGGTTGATGCGGGCCAGCACGTCGTCCAGGATGTCGCCGCCCACGTTGTCAAAGTAAATGTCTACGCCTTGGGTGCAGTGCTCTTTCAGGCCCGCTTTTACATTGCCAGCCTTGTAGTCAATGCAGGCATCAAAACCCAGCTCATTGACGACCCAGTCGCACTTGGCCTTGCCACCCGCAATGCCCACCACGCGGCAGCCTTTGATTTTTGCCACCTGGCCTACGGTCTGGCCCACGGCACCTGCTGCGCCCGAGACCACCAGCGTTTCGCCAGCTTTGGGCTGGCCCACGTCCATCAAACCAAAGTAGCCGGTCATACCGGGCATGCCGAGCACGTTGAGCCACTGGTTCATGCTGCCCAGGCCCAGGTCGATTTTCACCAGGCCGGTTTTACGAATCTGGTCTTGCGGAACAAGCAGATATTCCTGCACGCCGGTGCCCACCGACACGGCATCGCCCACCGCAAACTGTGGGTTTTTAGAAGCGATGACAGTGCCCACGCCGCCTGCGCGCATCACCTCACCGATGCCCACCGGCGGGATGTAGCTCTTGCCCTCATTCATCCAGCCTCGCATGGCGGGGTCGAGCGAAATGGCGTGGGTTTTGACCAGCACGCCACCTTCTTCTGGCTCTTGCACGGCTTCGGTGGTGTGGCTCCAACATTCAGGGCCGGGCATTCCCACGGGGCGGGCGGCCAGGCGGATCTGGTGGTTCACAAGTGAGGCGAGAGCGGTCATTGAAAAAGTCTCCAGTTAGAAAATGCAAGCGCAGTTAACCCGGTTGATGCTAGCGCCTGGGTTTTGC
>JAYUXO010000281.1:0-8976 GCA_043753505.1 Comamonadaceae bacterium | reverse complement strand
CTGGTCGCCACGGCCATGTCGCACATGGCCAGCAGTCCCACGCCCCCGGCCATGCAGGCCCCGTTAACCCGCGCAATGAGCGGCACGTGGCTGACCTTGGCCACGCGCAGCAGCCGGGCCAGGTGTCCATGCGGCTCGGAGTAGTCGGTGGTGAATGCGTTGGCCGATTGCAAATCAGCCCCGGCGCAAAAGGCTTTGCTGCCTGCGCCAGTGACCACGATGGCCCGCACACTGCGGTTGGCCTGCGCCGCTTCAATGGCCTGTGCCATGCCTGCCAGCACCGCGTGACTCATGGCGTTGCGACGGGCTTCGCGGTTGATAGTCAACCACAGCGCAGGACCGCGTTGCGCTACAAAAAGCTCATCGGCCTGTGCGTTGCTTGCTGGCATGTGGGGTGTCTCCTACAGGTTATTCAGTCATTTATACCCGCCGACGGTCGGGCGATCAGCGTACACCCCAGCGGGTACCATGCCACCCCTTGTATCGCATCATGCAAACAGACCCACACCGCGTCGAACCCCGCGCAGAACTCGCCGACGGCACAGCCCGCCTGTCAGGGCGCTGGACGGCTGCGCAATTTGCGAAAGCCGGCGTGTTCGACGCAACACAGCGCGGCTTGCGAAACATTCCCATCAGTGCCCAAGCCACCCCCACCTGGGACCTGACCGACATTGCCCAACTGGACCATGTGGGTGCGCAGTTGCTCTGGACGCACTGGGGCCAGGCGTTGCCCGCACAGCTGACCACGGAGCCAGCCCAGCGTGCCGTGCTGGATCGGGTGGCCCAGTTCACGATTGCTCAACCAGCCCCCAAGCGCCTCACGCTGGTTCAGCGCCTGCTGGCGCTGGGTGCGTTGATGGTGCATTTGCTGGGCCACGCCAATGGTTTTGTGCGATTGATTGGCCAGCTGGCGTTGAATCTGGTGCAACTGGCCCGCTCCCCGCGCCAGGGCCCCTGGCGCGACTTGTCGGGTCACCTGTATCGCATCGGTGCCACGGCCATGCCCATCACCGCGCTGGTGGGTTTTTTGATTGGCGTAGTACTGGCCTACCTCACGAGCCAGCAGCTCAAACAATTCGGTGCCAACGCCTTCATCGTGCCCATCCTGGGGCTGTCCATCATTCGCGAGTTGGGGCCGGTGTTGGCGGCCATCCTGATTGCCGGGCGTTCCGGCTCGGCCATTACCGCGCAGATTGGCGTGATGCGCGTGACCGACGAACTGGACGCGATGCGTGTGATGGGCATCTCCCACAGCTTTCGCCTGGTGCTGCCGCGCGCCATGGCATTGGCCATTGCCATGCCGCTGATCAGCGCCTGGACCTCGCTGGCAGCGTTGACCGGCGGCATGCTGGCCGCCGACTTTGTGGTGGACGTGAGCCCGGCTTACTTCATCAATGCCCTGCCCAAAGCCGTGCAAGCCAGCAACCTGGTGCTGGCCACGGGCAAATCCATTGTGTTTGGCGTGTTGATTGCACTGGTGGGTTGCCACTTTGGCCTGCGCGTCAAACCCGACACACAAAGCCTGGGCGAAGGCACCACCGCGTCGGTGGTCACGGCCATCACCATGGTGATCCTGGTGGACGCGCTGTTTGCGGTGCTGTTCAAAGACGTGGGTGTATGAAGCAGTGCTGGTTGGCCCTGATGCCTAGCTTTCTCGTAACGGTGCAGGGGTTTTTCTCCCTCTCCCGCAGGCGGGGGAGGGAGTCAATTCAACCTGCATCAACCCCATGACGGCACCCAAACTCATCATTGACATCCAGGGGTTGTCGACCGTCTTCAAAACGCCCACCAAAGAATTCGTGGTGCACAGGGAGCTGTCGCTACAAGTCGAAAAAGGCCAGGTGTTGTCGCTCGTGGGTGGCTCGGGCACGGGCAAAACCGTGCTGCTGCGCCAGATGCTGGGCCTCGAAGTGCCCACGAAAGGCAAGATCACAGTGCTGGGCGAGCCGGTTACGCAAGGCGCGGTGAAAGGTGCGGCCAGTCGGGTGGGCATGCTGTTTCAGCACGGCGCACTGTTCTCGGCCTTCAGCGTGCTGGAAAACATTGCTTTTCCCTTGCGCGAGCTGCAAACCTTGCCCCAAAAGTTGATCACGGATGCCGCCATGGTCAAGCTTCAAATGGTCGGTTTGAAGCCGGAAGACGCCGCCAAAATGCCTGCCGATCTATCGGGCGGCATGATCAAGCGCGTGGCCCTGGCACGCGCCCTCATCATGGACCCGCCGCTGCTTTTGCTGGACGAGCCCACTGCGGGCCTGGACCCTGAGGCGTCGGACGGTTTTGTGACCTTGTTGCGCAGCCTGCACCGCGACCTGGAGCTGACGGTGGTGATGGTGACGCACGACCTGGACACGCTGTTCGAGCTGTCCACCCGCGTGGCCGTGCTGGCCGATAAAAAAGTCATCATCAATGCCGCACCACTCGACGTAGTAGCCTTCAACCACCCTTTCATCCACGATTTTTTCTTGGGCGAACGGGGTCAGCGGGCCATGGAATTGCTGCGGGAGTACCCGTTTGTTGTATGAGTGCTGACATCCTTCACCGCAGAGGCGCAGAGGCGCAGAGGACGCAGGTCAGAGTAAGAAAAACATTGAAAAGTCGTTTTCTTGCTCTGCCAACCTCTGCGCCTCTTCGGTGAATGGCCCCCGAATTTGAATTTGAGAGAGTAACTACATGGAAAACAAAGCCCACGCCCTCGCCGCTGGTTTATTTGTGCTCGTTGCCGCCGCTTTGCTCGGTTTGCTGGCGTTGTGGCTGAGTACCGATATCGGCAAACCGCACCGCTACGAGATTTCCACGCGCGAGTCCGTCAGTGGCTTGCAACCGCAGGCACCCGTGCGCTTTCGGGGCGTTGATGTGGGCAAGGTGGTAGCCATTGAATTTGATCCGCAAACCAAGGGCAACATCCTTTTGCAACTGGATATTGATGAGAAAGCGCCGCTCACACAAGCCACGTTTGCCACGCTGGACTTTCAGGGCGTGACCGGTCTGGCCTTTGTGCAACTGGACGACACCGGCCAGGCCTCGCCGGTGCTGGCTCCCAACGACGCGAAGCCACCTCGCCTGCCGCTCAAGCCGGGCCTGCTGACCAAGCTGATGGCCAAGGGCGAGTCGCTGCTGGACAAGTCGGAACAGGTGGCCACCAAGCTGAACACAGTGTTGGGCGAGGCCAATCAAAAAAGCTTTGCCGACGCATTGGCCAACATTGGCCAGGCCGCCGACAGCGCCAAGCTCACCGCGCAAAGCGCTGAAAAGCTCGCGGCGCGGCTCGACGCCACCATCGTGCAACGGCTGGACCCGGCGCTGGCCTCCGTGCCCCCACTGACCGCAGAGGCCACCAAAACCCTGCGCGCGCTACAGACCACGGGCGAGCAAATGGGCCAGACCGCTAGCGATGTGAGCAAAACCATGAAGCGTTTTTCTGACCCGCAAGGCACACTGGACGACATGCGCACCGCCACCCAAGCCGTCACCGCTGCCGCTGACGGCTTTAATCTGCAAACCGTTCCCCGCATGAACCGCGCGCTGGACGCCACCGCCAAAGCCGCTGTGCAAACCGGTCGCACCGTGGGCAGCATCAGCGACAACCCGCAAGGCTTGCTCTTTGGCAATGGCCCGCTGCCAGCCGGCCCTGGCGAGCTGGGGTTTACCGCACCCGCCTTGTCCATATCACCCGGGAGCCGTCCGTGAACAACATCCAGTCGCCTTTTGCTATGTTTTATGTAGCTGCTTCAGCAGTTTTTAAAAGGGCTAGAGGCCAGTTTGGCTTCAAAGTGTTGCCTCTAATCGCGTTGCTTGCCCTGTCCGGTTGCAACACGCTGGTGGACAAACCCAGCCGCCCCACCGTTTACGACTTTGGCCCTGGGCCTGTCAGCGCCGTCACCCCCGCACCCACGCCCGCTAGTACGCCCGCCATCACACTGGCCCCGCTGGTATTGGGCGACATCCAGGCCAACGCCGGTCTGGACACGCCCGCCGTGCTCTACCGCCTGAGCTACGCCAACACGCAGGAACTGCGCCCCTATGCGCAGGCCCGCTGGAGCACCTCGCCCGTGCAACTCGTGCAGCAGCGCCTGCGCGAGGTGCTGGGCCAGCGGCGCAGCGTGCTGGGCATGAACGACGACGTGGCCCTGGCCCGCAACCAGAAACCGCTGCCCGAGCCGCTGCTGCTGCGCGTGGAACTGGAAGAATTCAGCCATGTGTTTTTCAGCCCCACAGAAAGCCGTGGCCTGCTGCGCTTGCGTGCCACCGTGCTGGAACACAGCGCGCAAGGCGACAAATTGCTGGCCCAACGTGCCTTGGTGCTGCAACGCTCCGCCACCACAGCTGACGCCGCAGGCGGAACCCAGGCCCTGGCTGCGGCGGTCGATGCCGCAGCGCTGGAGATTGACCAGTGGCTGGCGCAGATCCGGTAGCGCCACCGCCTGGTGCAACGGGCGCGCAGCACGACCTGGCCCACCTGCAGTGGCAAGGCACGTGCGAGGCCTTGTCCAGCCGACCCGAACTGCTGGCCCACTCGCCCCTGCTGGACGACTTCAACCCAGCCGAAGCAACCCTGCTGGGCAGCGCGTTGCACCGCGTCAGCGCCCAACCCGGCCAGGTGCTGATTGAAGAAGGCCGCATCAACGACTGGATGATGTTGCTGATCAGCGGCACGGTTGACGTGGTCAAACGCTTGCCTGGAGAAGACATTGACGGCGACTCCCGTGCCGGTGCTGGCACCGCTGCTGACAATGTCACCCGCCTGGGCGTTGTCAAAGAAGGGGCGGTCCTGGGCGAAATGTCCATGCTCGACAAAGAACCCCGCTACGCCAGCTGCATCGCCATCACCCCGGTAGAAGCCGCAGTCCTGACGCGCTCGGCAGTGGCCACGCTGATCGCTCAACACCCGCAGGTAGCCGCCAAACTGCTGGTCAAACTCACGCAACTGCTGGCCCAGCGGCTGCGCAATACGAGTAACCAGGTGGTAAAGTTGCTACGAAATAAATAGCTGCTTGAGCAGTATTGATAAGGACTTGTGGCGGATTTGGCTTGATACTACTCACAGCGTTCATTCGAATCAGGTCGAATATCCTTTGCGCCGTTCCGACGGCGCAACAACTTACGCAGCGATACCACGACGAGCAGAACGGCGAGCCAAAGAAGCCATTTCATGAGCAGCGGCACCATGAAGTGAGCCTTGCCACTTTCATTCGGTATGCATCCCTCACTCGAAGGTTGGCACCCCCGGTTGACTAACTGCATCCAACGCCCAAAGTGATATCACCAGCAACGTCGGCGCTGGCATTGGAAATCTGCCGACCGCGAACGACACAGAGAAGAAAAGTGCGAGCACAAAGCTCAGTAAAGCGAGCCTGAATGCCCCACTCGTCTTTCTAGCCGTGAAATATGCAAGGGCCACACCAGCAAATACGTAAATGAACGCCATTGCTCCCAAAAGCTCCACAAGGCTGAACAGTGTCCCCACCAGAATATCCAACAGCATGGAGCCTCCCGGTAGCAACGGTTTGTGGTTTTGTCACGCTGCAAATGAACTGTATGAAAACCTGGTGAACACGTTTTTATTCCCCTACCTTCATCCCCAGCCGCCCATACCAATCCACCTTGCGCGTCAGCACCATCACCGCCGCCAGCACCAAAAACAACGCAATGGCTCCGACCACCAGCGCGGTTTGCTCCAGTTGCAGCAAGGTGAACAGCAGGCCGTACAACAAACCAATGCCCAGCCCGAACGGCAGGCCGCGCCAGATGCCTTGCAGCATGTGGCTGGCGTAGTAAGTCAGCAGCAGCACGCAGGCGCTGGCGGCCACGGCGTAGGACACGTCAAACGGCAGGTGTTCGCTCAGGGACACGAGCAGTAAAAAGAAGATGCACAGCGCGCTGCCTACCAACAGGTATTGCACCGGGTGCACGCGCAGGCGCTTCATGAATTCGAACAGGCCGACGGCCACAAAGGTCAGGGCCACGAACAGCAGGCCGTATTTGGTGGCACGGTCGCTTAAGGAATAGGCGTTGACGGGGTCGATAAATCCCACGCTGAAGGTGTCGACACAGCCCTTGGCGGGGCCTGTAGCTGCGGACTCAACCCGACCCAGGCCACCGCCCAGGTTTTCGGCGCCGCACACCGGCTTGCCCTGTCCCAGATCGGCCTGCGCAGTGGTGGCCAAGGCCGACAGGCGCCAGCGGGCTTCAAAGCCCTGCTCCGTCACGGTGCGTTCAGCGGGCAAAAAACGGCCGCCAAACGAAGGGTGCGGCCACGGGCTTTTCAACTGCACCACGGTATTGCCACCAGCGGGCACGATGGACAGGCGCTCGGTGCCCAGCAGTTCCAGCTCAAAATTGGCGGTGAGTTCTTCAGCTCGGCCACGCAAGGCATCGGGCAGTGCGGCGTGCACGCCTTTGGCATAAGCCGGGAAGAAGGTACCGGGCTTGAGCATGTAGCTCTGGCCGTCGAGCACGGCGCTGGCGGTGCGGATGCCGCGTGCGTCGTCAACGGCCAGCATCACGATGGGGGCACCGCAATTCATGCGCGAGTTCTTTTGTGTGGCGCTGGGTTTGAGGCTTTCCAGGTTGCTCCAGCGTGCGGCCAGTTTGGCGGTGAGCGCGTAGGTGTTGACTTTGTGCAGGCCGCGTGCACGCTCTTGCATGGCGGCATTGGCCTGCACGTCCAGGCTGTCAGGCAGGGCGGTAAGAATGAATTCGCGGCGCTGCTCGACCAGCGTGCGCTCGGCACCGGTGCCGGTGGGCACATCCCAGGTTTCCACGCAGGCACTGTGAATGATGGGGCCCAGCAGAGTCTGGCTGCCCGCCAGACTTTGCGTCACGCTACGGGTGGCTTCGTCCCGGTAGTGCTGGCGGTCTCGCACCACCCCGGAAATCAAGCCCAGACCAAAAACCAGCAACACCACCACGCCCACCAGGGACAGCAGCTTGAACAGCACCGCATTTTTCATTTTCCGCTCCAACAGTTGTTAAGAAGCGGCCAGTTTTGCGGGCTGTTGTGCGGTGCCTATGAAGTGTGTGAAATGCGCGTGAAGTACCGCTGTGTGCAACGCTTGCCGGACGATCCTGTTTTTAACAACACGGGTTTTTATGGCGGCTTCCAACAGCTTGCCTCACTGGTCCTGTCCTGTCCTGTCCTGGCTTGCGCCGCTAGCGGGCTGCGGCTTGCTGCTGGGCTTGTATGGCGGGGCGGGCGACGGCTTACCTGGTGACAACCATCGTGCCTTGGGATCTCAAACCTACAGAATCACCAGATGCTGGTCGGTGGCACCCAGTACCGCGCTGGTGGGAACGCGCAGGCCAAAGCTGACCAGCCGTCCGTTGTTTTTGACGGCTAGGCCCAACAAGTAGAGGTCGGTGAGTTGACGGTGTCCGTGCATCAGGCTGTGCTGGAAGCGGGCGGCATCCAGCAGGCTGATGTCGTCGGGCCACAATTGGTGCAGTGCCGATTGGATTGAACCTTGCAAGGTGCGAATTACGGTGGCAATCGGCTGGGGGCCGCTGTAACCTGGCTGGCTCATGATGCGCACGCAGCCGTTTTGGGTCAGCGGGCATGTGGCCCAGCCCAGGCCTGCATGGCTTTTGAACCAAAAAGTGGCACGGCTGTGGTGAACATGGTCGGGGTCGTGAAGCGCGATCAACGCATTCACATCGAACAGGGCTCTCATAGTGGCTCTGGTATGCGCCACACCGGGTCAAATTCCCTCTTCATCGCGCAACCGGTTGATTAACTCATTGGTCACAACGCCACCACGGGAAGGCAACGGCACGATGCCCAACGCAGCCAATTCTTCATCACGTTGTGCAACATGTGCTGGAAATGTCGGCTGCGCAAACGCCTTGCGTGCCAGCTCACTGATGACCTGACCCAAAGTTTTCTTCTCGTGCCGGGCAAGATCTTTGGCAGCAAATAAAACGTCGTCGGCAAGGTCGAGTGTGGTGCGCATGGCGAGCTCCAGATGTGAATTTGATGCGTGATGATAAAACATCACGCATCAAACATCAAACCCACGATCAGCTCAGGTGTTTGCCCACAATGCCGGCCAATTCAAACATGGTGACCTGGGGTTTGCCGAACACCACCAACAGCTTGGCATCGGCGTTGATGGCGCGCTTGTTGACGGCGTCCTGCAGCTTGTGGGCCTTGATGTAGTCCCAGATTTTCTTGATGACTTCTGTGCGTGGCACGGCTTCAGGGCCGATCACCGCGGCCAGGGCGGCGCTGGGGGTAAGGCCTTTGCCGGGGGCGCGCGGTTTTTTGACGGCTGGGGTTTTGGCGGCGGTTTTGGTAGCAGGTTTAGCAGTGGTCATTTTGGATCCTTGTTTGAAAGTTTGAGAAGGTTTTGTGCCGCTAGCGCTTGATTTGCTTGCTGGAGCAGCTACGATTTTAGTAGTGGTTTTGCTGGTGCTTTTAGCTGCAGTCTTTCTCGGAGGAAATTTGGAAGGCTCAAACGCGAAGCCGACTTTGCCAGCCTGTGCGTCCCAGCTTAAAAACGCCTTGAATTTGCGGCGGGTTTTGTTGGAAACAAAGTTTTCCAGCAGATCGGTTTTCCCGGTTTCTAGAAGTCTGGACATTTGCTCCGGCGCAATCGGTTGCTGCAAAATAATCTGGCCGCTTTTGAAGTCACAGCTGGGCGTAGCTTGCGAATGAGTAGGCACTGACTTCTCACACACATAACTCTTGCCAAACTCCCGCACAGCGCTGTGGCACTTAGGGCACTGGCCTAGCGAGGCGGTTTCACCAAAGTCAACAATCTCACCCGTTTCTTCAGCACGCTTGTCGTCACCAAAGTCGAATTCCAGTTTGTAATTTTTGGTTTCATCGTCGAATTTGATGACCATTTCTGCCGTGAACGGCCAGCCCGCTTTGGAGCGGAAGCCCTCCAGCGGCCCAATCTTGCGGTCACGTAAAAACGCCTCCACCTCGACTAACTCAAAAGTACGGCCCGCCGGGGTTTTGCCAAAGCTGAATCCACA
>JAYUXO010000280.1:0-22275 GCA_043753505.1 Comamonadaceae bacterium | reverse complement strand
AATTTAAAAAGTCGCGACTATTTCCATACGTAAGTTAAAAATTACGCATTCAAAGGTACCTGGATGAGCGCGCAGCCGCTGACCTCAAAAAGAAACCCGTCTTTCTGACCGGGCCGCATCAAGTCGGCAAAGCTACGCTCAGCCATCCACACGCCACAGCTGGCGGCCCAACGCACAGCTGCTGGCCTTCAGTGAGATCAACCAACCTGCGGTTTGAGAAAGGCCAACAGTGCCGCCACCGTGCGGCTGGCTGCGCCGCTGTGTGCGCTGGCAAATGTTTGCGCGGCGTGGACTGACTGCGTCCGTATACCCGCAACCCGCGCCAGCGCCAGCGCTGCGCCAATGCCCTGGGCCATATCGCCCACCCGCTGCGCCGCACCTGCCGCCTCAGCCAGTCGCGCCACTTCGTCAAAGTTAAACGTGTGCGGCCCCATGACTACCGGGCAGCCGCAGGCCGCCGCCTCAATCAGGTTTTGGCCACCCAGCGGGGCGAAACTGCCGCCCAGCAGTGCGGCTTGCGACAGGGCGTAATACAGCGGCATTTCACCGAGCGTGTCGCCCAGCCAGATACAGGGTGAGTTTGCGGGCGGGCCGCTGCCGGGCCACTGGCTGCGGCAGGCGACGGCAAAACCGTGGGCTTCGATCAGGGCGGCGACCTCGGATATCCGCTGGGGATGACGGGGCACTATGAGCCATTGCACGGCAGGGTTCACAGTTGCTATTGAAAAAATAGCTGCTTGAGCAGTATCTACAAGGGTGGACGGCTTATTTGGCTTTAAAAGTGCCAACAGCATCGCCTCTTCGCCTTCCCGTGAGCTGGCCAGCATCACCACCGGCGGCTGGCCCGCTTGCTCGCGCTGCGCGCGCCAGGCACGGCCCTGCGCGAGTTGCGCGGGGTTGGGCGTGGCATCGAATTTCAAGTTGCCAAGCACGCCTTGCACGGGCGCACCCAGCTGGCGCAGGCGCAGGGCGTCAGCCTCGGTTTGCGCCCACACCGCTGTGAGGCCTGCGTAAGCGGGGCGCGCCAGCCAGGCCAGGCGCTGGGCTTGGCGAAGCGACTTGTCGCTCAAGCGCGCGTTGGCCAGCACCAGGGGAATACTGCGCGCCTGACAGGCGTGAACCAGGTTGGGCCAGACCTCGGTTTCCATCAACACGCCGATGCACGGGCGGAAGTGGGTCAGGAAACGGTTAACCGCGCCCGGCGTGTCCCACGGCAGCCAGGCTTGCTGGTCGCCGGGCTGCAGCAAGCTGGTGCCTTCGGCGCGGCCGGTGGCGGTGCCATGGGTGAGCAACAGGCGCAGGCCGGAGTGCTGCTTTCGCAGGGCCGAGATGAGGACGGCAGCTGCGCGTGTTTCGCCTAGTGAGACGGCGTGTAGCCAGAGGGTCGGCGTTGCGTCGGGCACTGCGTTAAGTTGTAGATTTGGGTGGGTGGGCGCGCGTGCCCCCACCCCTGCTCTCCCCCTCAGGGAGAGGGGGTTCTGATCTTTCCTTTCCCTGAGGGAGAGAGGGTTCTGATCGTCGCGCCCCCCGGAGTCAGGTCCAGAGTCAGGTCCAGAGTCGTAGTACCCGAATCGCTCCGGCACCGCATGCGCGTAGCCAGGCTCTGCCACTGCGCGGCGGGCCAGTTTGCGGCGGTACCAAGGCTGGGCCAGCCACAGGGCCAGGGAGTAGAGGTGGCGGAACATGGTGGCGCGTAGGCCCTCACCCTAGCCCTCTGCCGCACGCGAAGCCGAAAGCTTCGCCTTCGGGTGCGGGAGAGGGGACTGAAAACCAGCCCCTCGATTTGCCCCCTCTCCCGCTGGCGGGAGAGGGTTGGGGTGAGGGCCGTTGCGGGCGGAATATCGCTTTGAAAAAACCTGCTCCCACGCCCGCCAGACCACATTCACTGCAGGCTCCGGCTGGCCAAACACACTGCACTGGTGCGGCTGCCCCAGCGGGCCGGTGCGCCAAGCGGTGGGGAAGTTATAGATCTGTACGTGCGGCAGGTTTAGCGCGACGGCGATATGGCTCAAACCACTGTCCACACCGAACACACCGGCGCACAGGGCCAACCGATCGGTTAAAGCGCCCAAATCCAGCCGGGGCCAAACCGTGGCTTGCGGGCCAAACGCCTGGGCCAGGCGCTGGGCGGTTTCCAGTTCAGCGGCGCTGCCGTGCGGCAAACCTAGCGTGTAGCCCGCTGCAATGAGTCGCGCGCCCAGGGCCAGCCAGTGGCTGTCGGGCCAGCATTTGTCGGCACGCGAACTGCCGTGAATCAGGGCCACACAGCCCTTGTTCAAGTTTTTATTAACTCCTGAATTGATAGCTGCTTGAGCAGTATCTATAAGGGCTGTCAGCCCAAAACACTCAGAATCAGGTATCTCATAAGCCAAGGCCCCGGCGCAGAGCAAACGCGCACGCTGCACCGCGTGGGTATGCGCTGGCATGCGAATGGTTACATCCGCCACCCAGCGGGTGGGCGCTTCGTAGCTGGAGCCCGCGGTGCGGTTGGCCATGGCGTAGCGCACGCCGCCAGGGGCCACCACGGCCAGACGGGCCACTGCGGCTGACTTGGTCAGGCCTTGCAGGTCCAGCACCACGTCATACGGCTGGGCTTGAAGATCGGCTTTAAACGCGGCCCACTCGAGGCGGGTTTTGGGCGACAGCATGGCTTTACTCCAGCGGCGCAGCTCGCAGGGAATCACCCGTTTCACGCCTTGGCAACGCGCCACTAGCGGGGCAAACGCACGCTCGACCACCCAATCAATGTGCGCACCGGGTACGCAAGCCAGGATGTCATGCACCGCAGGCATGGCGTGTACGACGTCGCCCAGCGAGGAGAGCTTGACGATCAGGATACGGGTCATGTCATCTGACCGTCATTCCCGCGAAGGCGGGAATGACGAACCTTCGACTGCTAATCTCAAGCTCAATGCGCAGCACCACCCACCACCGCATCCGGCATCACCTGGTGCAACAATGCCAGCATCTGTGCCTGAATGCGTTCCAAAGCCTGCGGCGTATGCCCTTCAAAGCGCAGCACCAGTACCGGCGTGGTGTTGGACGCGCGAATCAGACCAAAACCATCGGGCCAGTCAACGCGAAGACCGTCAATCACGCTGGTTTGAGCAGGCGCATCAAACTGCGCCAACTCCACCAACTGCGCTACCAGCGCATGCGATTGCCCTTCCGCACACACCACGTTTAATTCAGGCGTGGAAAAACTGGTGGGCAACGCATTCAGCACGGCGCTTGGGTCGGCACTACGCGACAGAATTTCCAGCAGACGGCAACCGGCGTACGTGCCGTCGTCAAAGCCAAACCAGCGCTCTTTGAAAAAGATATGACCGCTCATCTCGCCACCCAAGGGGGCTTGCCGGCCCTGCGCTTCCAATGCGCGCATCCGGGCTTTGATCAGCGAGTGGCCGGTCTTGAACATCAGCGGCACACCGCCCGCCGCTGCAATGGCCGGGGCCAAGCGCTGGGAGCATTTCACGTCAAACACGATGGTGCCGCCCGGCACACGCGCAAGCACATCCTGGGCAAACAGCATCATTTGACGGTCGGGGTAAATGTTGGTGCCGTCGGCGGTGACGATGCCCAGGCGATCGCCGTCACCGTCAAACGCCAGGCCCAGATCGGCTTTGTGTAAGTGAATGGCGGCGATCAAATCGCGCAGGTTTTCCGGCTTGCTCGGGTCGGGGTGGTGGTTGGGGAAATTTCCGTCGACCTGGCTGAACAGCTCAATGACCTCGCACCCGATGGCCCTGAGGATACCGGGGGCCGACGCACCGGCAATGCCGTTGCCACTGTCCACCACAATTTTCAAAGTGCGGGCCAGTTTGATGTCGCCCACGATGCGGTCGCGGTAGGGGGCCAGGATGTTGATGTTGCGGATGTGGCCTTTTTTGTCAGCGGCAGGCGACGGGTCGGCTTCCATCAACCGGCGCAGGGCCTGAATCTCCTCCCCATAAATCGCGCGACCAGCCAACACAATCTTGAAACCGTTGTAGTCCCGGGGGTTGTGGCTGCCCGTCACCTGGATGCCACTGTTACACAGGGTGCAGGCCGCAAAATACAGCATGGGGGTGGTGGCAGGGCCGATGTCGATCACGTCGACGCCCGCGTCGGTCAAGCCGCGGATCAGCGCCGTACTCAAAACCGGACCACTCAAGCGCCCATCGCGCCCCACGGCCACAGTGGCCTCGCCTGCCAACTTGGCGGTGTGGCCAAAAGCCAGGCCCAGGGCGTAGGCCATGTCATCGTTCACGGTGGACGGCACGATGCCGCGGATGTCGTAGGCTTTGAAGATGGTGGGGGACAGGTGCATGGGTGGTTTTGGATTAGGGGTGGTCAGGCATCTGGCTGCGTTGCCGGGTCTAACCCGGCAAAGATGCCGACAGCGGTCAACTCGCAGCCAACCGAGGTCAGGGAAATCAGCGCCTCGCCCGTGAAGTCGTGTAATGTGAACAATCCCTCAGCGCCCCGGCGGTACAACTCCACCACGCGGGAATCGGGGTCAATCAACAAATATTCTTTCAGCGACGCAATCTGCCGGTAGGCCGCAAATTTCAGGCCCCTGTCATAAGCTTGGGTGGACTCAGACAACACCTCAACAATCACCATGGGTGCAGTGAAAATCATGTCGGTTTTCAAGTCATCCTTGTCGCAGGTGACAAACACATCTGGATAAAGAATCGTGTTTTGGGCGACCTGAACCTTGAGCGATTCGGTGTACACCTTGCAACCCGAACCCTTCAGATGTTCGCGCAGAGAACCCGCGACATTCAAAGAAACCTCGCCGTGTATCCGCCGCACACCCACCATGGCAAATATCTCACCCCTACACAACTCGCTTCGGGTGAGTTGCTGGTTCTCCCACTTCAAAAATTCCGCCACATCAAATTTGGCAACGGGTAAGCCCATAAAAAGCTCCTCTGAAAAGATTTATTTACTGTGCAATTGTGCCTTTGCCCACCGCTTTCACGGCAGCAAATCCAGCGCCCGCATGTACCCCGCATCCACCATCAAGTCGTCCCAGTCCAGGGCCTGGCCAGCGGGCAGCAGCGCCAGTCGCCGGGTATCGCTGGCTTCGTCGGGCTGCCAATGGCCTTTGAGCTGGGCTTGGGTCAGACCATCCAGCAACTCATCGACTGGCTCGCCCCCGCCTTCCACGCTCTGGTTGCACAGCAGCACCATGTCGCAACCGGCTTGCAGCGCAGCGATGGCGGCCTGGGTGTAGCTGACCTCTTGGCCGTCAATCAACCGGGCACCGGCCATACTGAGGTCGTCGCTGAAGATGGCACCGGTAAAGCCTAACTGGCCGCGCAGAATGTCATTCAACCAGCGACTGGAAAAGCCCGCTGGGCGGCTGTCCACCCTTGGGTAGACCACGTGGGCGGGCATCACGCTGTGCAGGCTGCCGCCGAGCCAGCCGTAGGGCGCGGCGTCGTCTGCGAGGATGGCTTTGAGGCTGCGTTTGTCAACTGGAATGTCGTGGTGCGAGTCGGCCCGCACAAAACCATGGCCAGGAAAGTGTTTGCCGCAACTGGCCATGCCACCCAACAGCAAACCATGCACCAGACTTTTGGCCAGCAGGCTGACCACGCGCGGGTCGCGGGCGAAGGCGCGATCGCCGATGACGCTGCTTTGGGAGGTGCCGGGCCGCTCCAAGCCGACCGCTCCCCCTCGGGGGGCAGCAAGCGTTTTCGCTTGCGTGGGGGCTCCATCTTTGTAGTCGAGGTCTAAAACGGGCGTAAAGCTGAAGTCGACGCCACAGGCGCGCAGCTCGGTGGCTAGCACGTAGCCACAGGCGGTGGCAGCACGTGTAGCTTTCATCGCACCTGCGCCCTCGCCTGCCTTGCCGTCTTGCAGCCACAGCTGTCCCAGCGCGCGCATGGGCGGCAAGTGGGTAAAGCCGTCCGTTTTGAAGCGCTGCACGCGACCGCCTTCATGGTCGACGCAAATCAGTAAATCGGCGCGCACGGTTTTGATGCTCTTGCACAGCTTGACCAGCTGGTTGCGGTCTTGCCAGTTGCGGGCAAACAGGATCACACCGCCAGTCAGCGGGTGCGCCAGACGCTTGCGGTCAGCGGCGTTCAGCGTGGTGGCGGCCACGTCAAGAATGATGGGAGCGTGATGGATCATGATTTATTCGGGTTATATGCTATTAAATATATAGCTGCTTGAGCAATATCTATAAAGGCTAACCGTCTATTTTCTTTATAACCTCGACCACCACAAAGCTGGCGGCGTAATCGGTCTCATCGGTGACGGTCACATGCGCTTGAAGCTGCCGCTCATCAAACCAGTCTTTGAGCACGCCGTGTAGCAACAGCGTGGGCTGGCCGGAAGGCAGTTTGACCACTTCGCACAGCCGCCAGGTCATGGGCATGCGCATGCCCAGACCAATGGCTTTGCTGAACGCTTCTTTGGCTGAAAACCGTGTGGCCAGGTAGCGCACGCCCCGCTCGGGCCAGCGTTTGGTGCGGGCCTGCCAGGTGATGAGTTCGCCGTCAGACAGGATTTTTTGCGCAAAGCGCTCGCCGTGCCTGTCCAGACTGGCGCGGATCCGGCGCACGTCGCAAATGTCGGTGCCGATGCCGTAGATCATGCCGGGCAAACGCTGAATTCGCTCCTTCCCCTTCCGGGGGAAGGTGGGGATGGGGGCAGCGTATGAAGACGCTTATTGATTGCGCGCAGTGGGCTGTTGGTCAGGGCAAGCTGGGTTGGCGCGCACACCCCCATCCCAACTTTCCCCCAGAAGGGGAAGGGGCGAGACAGGCCTGTCTCAGCCCGCATCGGCAACACACCGCAAATAGTCTTTCACGGTGGCTGCGTACCCCATTTCCAGCGCATCCGAAATCAGCGCATGGCCAATCGACACCTCCTGCACTTGCGGCACTGCACGCAAAAAATCGGTCAGGTTGACCCGATTCAAATCATGCCCGGCATTCACGCCCAGGCCCACAGCCTGCGCCGCTTGTGCAGCAGCAGAAAACTGCGCCAGTACGGCCGACTGAAACGGTGTGCCATGGGCACGGGCATAAGGCTCGGTATACAGCTCCACGCGGTCAGCACCGGCGGCTTTGACCGCAGCCATGGCTTGCGGCAGCGGGTTCATAAAGAGGCTGACGCGCACGCCCAGCGCTTTCGCCTCTGCAATCAGCGGCTGCAAGCGCGCGCCGTCTTTTTCCATATTCCAGCCATGGTCGCTGGTGAACTGATCTTCACTGTCGGGCACGAAAGTGCACTGGTGGGGGCGTAGCACCCGCGCAAAATCCATCAGGTTTTGGAACGGATTGCCTTCAATGTTGAACTCCACCTGTGGCCAGTCGGCCAGCAGCTCTTTTAGCTGGTACACGTCTTCAGCGCGAATATGGCGCGCATCGGGTCGCGGGTGCACGGTGATGCCGTGGGCACCGGCTTGCAGGCACACGGTAGCGGCACGCAGCACGCTGGGGATGCCCAGGTGACGCGTGTTGCGCACCAACGCAACCTTATTGAGATTGACGGACAGTGCAGTCATGGTTTGGGGGGAACATTAGAGGGCTTGCAGATCGATCATCATTTGCCGGGTGCGCAAAGTGGTTACGCCGCAATGGTAGTTGAGCAATCGGCGCAACTGGGTTTTCAGGAGAGCCAGCGTGGCCAGGCCGCATGACAGGACAGCACTGAACGGTGCAGGCGCATTCAACGCCTGCTCCAGTTGCAGCCACTGCGTGCCGCTCAAACTACCGGCCGCCGTGTCTTGCGCATCCAGCGGCAGCAACCCACCTTCGGGCACCAGGCGGTAACGCGCCTGCGGCGACAAAACTGCCAGCGTGGGGGTTTCCATGTTGAGTTCGGGCAGAAACCCGATCTCGCGCAGCAGCAGCAACTCAAAGGCCCGCAAGGCCGCTTGCAAGCCGCTGTCGCCAGCGCCAGACGCCAGCACCTTGACGCAAACGGCATACGCATCAAACAGCGTCGGGTGTGCATCGTCACGCGCAAGCAGGCGTATCAACAGCTCATTGAGGTAGTAGCCCGACAGCAACGCATCGCCGGTGGGCATCACATGCCCACCCACCCACTCAGCCGCCTTGAGCGTGCGAATCTCGGCATCTCCACCAAATGACACCTGCAGCGGCTGCAAGGGCAACAACACCGGGCGAAAGCTTGAACTGGGCCGCTTGGCACCCTTGGCCACCAGGGCGATGCGGCCCTGGTGGCGCGTGAACACCTCCAGAATCAGACTGGACTCGCTCCAGTCGTAGCGGTGCAGCACGTAGGCGGGTTCGTGCAGGGTACGGGAAGTGGCCACGTGAAGTCGCTTTGGAAAGCGGGATTGGGAATGGGCTCAGGACGCAGAGTCCGGCAGTTCGCCCCTGCATTTACTCATAGCCAAACGACCGCACCCGCGCCTCATCGTCAGCCCAACCCGAGCGCACCTTGACCCACAGCTCCAGGAAGACTTTGGCCTGCATGAGTTTTTCCATTTCCTGGCGGGCTTCGGTACCAATGCGCTTGAGGCGCTCGCCGCCTTCGCCGATCACCATGGCCTTATGCGTGTCGCGCTCGACCACGATGGTGGCGGCAATTTTCATCATGCGACCGTGCTTGGGGCTGGGTTCTTCTTCAAACTTGTCGATGATCACGGTGCTGGTGTAGGGCAGCTCGTCGCCGGTGAAGCGAAACAGTTTTTCGCGCACGGTCTCGCTGGCCAGAAATTTCTCGCTGCGGTCGGTCAACTCGTCTGCGCCGTACCACCAGGGCTGGGTAGGCAGGTACTTGTCGCAAATACCAAACAGGCGCTCTACGTCTTTGGCGCTTTTGGCAGACATGGGCACAAATTCAGCAAATGGATGGCGCTCTGCCATGGTTTGCAGCCAGGGCGCGACATCCGCGCGGCGGTGGATGTTGTCCAGCTTGTTGGCGATCAACAGCGCGGGAATGCCGGGCTTGAGCAGCGAGAGCACCTTGGCGTCGCCCAACGTAAAAGCGCCCGCCTCCACCACAAACAGCACCAGATCCACGTCGCTGATCACACCCAGCACCGTCTTGTTGAGCGAGCGGTTTAGTGCGGTGCTGTGGCGGGTTTGAAAGCCGGGTGTGTCCACAAACACAAACTGGGTGTGGTCCACCGTGCGGATGCCGGTGATCCGGTGGCGGGTGGTCTGCGCTTTGGCCGAAGTGATGCTGATTTTCTGGCCCACCAGCGCATTCAAGAGGGTGGATTTGCCCACGTTGGGCCTACCCACAATGGCGACAACGCCGCAGCGCTGTGCAATCGTGTCATCACCGGGAGTTTGTGCGGATCCCGGTGATTCGCTGGAGGACTCTGAAATGATCATTTATAAGTCTTTTCGGCCTGTAGCCCTTTTAGTTACTGCTCAAGCAGCTATCAATTCAGGAGTGCCCTCATGACAATCCCTTCGCCTTCAAATACATCAGCATGGCCGCGGCTGCCGCTTGTTCGCCCGCGCGACGCGATGCGCCGATGCCGCGCTCTGACACGGCTAACTGCGCAACCTCGCACACCACCTCAAAAGTCTGTCTGTGCGCTGCGCCCAGCGTGGCTGCCACCCGGTAGGCCGGCAGCTGCATCTTGCGCCCTTGCAACCATTCTTGCAGCTCCGTTTTAGGGTCTTTGGCCGCAGCAGACATTCGCGGCGTGATATCCAGTGGCGCAAACAGCCGCCGCACCAGCGCCTGCGCCGCATCGTAGCCCGCGTCCATAAAAATCGCCCCGATCACAGCCTCCAGCGCGTCCGCGAGGATGGAGGGGCGCAGCTGCCCGCCCGAGCGCAATTCACCTTCTCCCAGACGCAGCATGTCAGGCAGGCTCAGACCCAGTGCCAGTTGGTGAAGGGTGTCCTGCTTGACCAGATTGGCGCGCACGCGCGACAGGTCACCTTCAGGCAAATCGGCCAGCCGCTCGTAAACAAGGGCAGCAACCGACAGGTTCAACACCGAATCGCCCAAAAATTCCAGACGTTCGTTGTGGTCGGCGCCGAAACTGCGATGGGTCAATGCCTGCTGCAGCAGACGCGGGTTTTTAAAGGAATAGCACAGCATTTGCTGCAAGTGCGTCAGGCTTGCTTTCACGCGCGACGGCAACGGCGGGCTATCCAATTATTTGGTCTGACCCTGATACTTGAGCAACAAGTACGCCGGCCCTGTCAGGTGAATTTCTTTGTTGTAAGCAAATTTCACCGATATCTTTTCGCCGTTTTTGGAGACTTCCAGGTCTTTACCTGATATCGATTTGATATCGTCGATTTGACCCGCCTTGTCGAAGGTTGACCGTACCTCCTGCACCGTGCTGCTACCCGTCGCGGCCTTTTGTGCGGCTTTACCAATCGCGACAAATTCGAGGTAAGACGGGATAACCTGGGCAGCCACCAGGCCAGTAATGGCCAGCACGCCACCCACAAAAATAAGACCGATCAGCGACAGGCCGCGTTGGGAAGACTTGAACGGTTGTTTCATATGCGTCTGTGAGTTCATGGGTGTATACCTGTTCATCCTTGGAAAATTAATTAAACGAGCCAACGCGCGAAAGTCGGGAAAAGTCAAATTTGGGCCACAGCACGTCGGTATTCATCCAGACAAAAAATGCCTTGCCCACAATATTGGCTTCGGGCACAAAGCCCCAATACCGCGAGTCCAGCGAATTATCGCGGTTGTCGCCCATCATGAAATAGTGGCCCGCGGGTACTTTGCACACCACGCCCTCCACGCTGTAGCGACAATTTGCTTTATTGGGAAAGTCATCCACGCCAGGGATGAAGGCCGGACGACTGTCATCATTGAGAAGCATGTGTTTGCGCGAACCCAGCAGCTCTTCAAACTGCTTGATGTAGCGCATCGCATCCGGCTCAAAAAATTCGGGTGCCACAGATTTGCTGATAGCCTGGCCGTTGATCGTCAGTTGCTTGTTCAAGTAGGCCACTTCGTCTCCGGGCAAGCCCACCACCCGCTTGATGTAATCCTGGCGCGGGTTGGGTGGAAAACGAAACACCATCACATCTCCGCGCGCCGGTGGCGTGCCGTCTGTAATTTTGCTGTGCACTACCGGCAGGCGCAGGCCATAAGCAAACTTGTTGACCAGAATCAAATCACCGACCAGCAGCGTCGGAATCATCGAACCGGTGGGAATTTTGAAAGGCTCAAACAAAAACGAGCGCAGCACAAACACCGCCACGATTACCGGGAACAAGCCAGCCGTCCAGTCCAGCCACCAGGGCTGCATGATCAAACGGGTACGCGCGTCGCCGGTATCGCCCTCGGGTGGCGGCGCGATGCCCAGCTTGACCAATTCGGCATTGCGTTGGGCAGTTTGTGCATCGAAGGCGGCCACTGCGTTTCGCCGTTGCGGCAGGAAGTAAAAGCGTTCCGCCATCCAGTAAAGGCCCGTCACAGCCGTTGCCAATACCAGAACCAAGGGGAAATTACCTTCCAGCGCGCCCAGGTACCAGGCACCCAGATACGCCACGAAAATTGCCAAAATGGCACCAGTCAGTATGGGCATCAGTCTTCCACCTGCAAAATTGCCAAGAACGCCTCTTGGGGCACTTCTACCGAACCAATCTGCTTCATTCGTTTCTTACCCGCTTTTTGTTTTTCAAGGAGCTTGCGCTTACGGCTGATGTCGCCACCGTAACATTTTGCCAGCACGTTTTTGCGCAGAGCCTTGATGGTTTCGCGCGCGATGATGTTGGCACCAATGGCCGCTTGAATCGCCACGTCATACATCTGGCGGCTGATGATCTCGCGCATCTTGCCCACCACGGCGCGGCCCCGGTACTGGCTCTGGCTGCGGTGCACGATGATGGACAGCGCATCCACCTTCTCGCCGTTGAGCAGAATGTCGACCTTCACCACGTCAGCTGCCCGGTACTCCTTGAACTTATAGTCCATGGACGCGTAACCACGGCTGACGGATTTGAGCTTATCGAAAAAGTCCAGCACGATTTCGCCCAGCGGAATTTCATAGGTCAGCATGACCTGTTTGCCGTGGTAGGCCATGTTTAGCTGCACGCCGCGCTTCTGGTTGGCCAGCGTCATGACCACGCCCACATATTCCTGCGGCATGTACAGATGTACCGTCACGATGGGTTCGCGCACCTCTTCGAGCCTGCCTTGATCGGGCATCTTTGAGGGGTTTTCCACCATCACCACTTCGCCATCGCCTTTGACCACCTGGTAGACCACGCTTGGGGCGGTGGTGATCAAGTCCTGGTCGAACTCGCGCTCCAGACGCTCCTGCACGATTTCCATGTGCAGCAAGCCCAGGAAGCCGCAGCGAAAGCCGAAGCCCAGCGCCTGCGAAACCTCGGGCTCGTAGTGCAGTGATGCATCGTTGAGCTTGAGTTTTTCTAAAGCGTCGCGTAGCGAGTCGTACTCGCTGGCCTCGGTGGGGTACAGGCCGGCAAACACCTGGGGTTGAATTTCCTTGAAGCCCGGTAGTGCTTGGGTAGCGGTAGCCGCCGCGCCGCCGGTGCCGGGCTTGATCAAGGTCACGGTGTCGCCCACCTTGGCCGCTTGCAGCTCTTTGATGCCCGCAATGATGTAGCCCACATCACCCGCTTCCAACGCATTGCGCGACTCGTTGGCCGGTGTGAACACGCCCAGGTTGTCGGCGTTGTACATCGCGCCGGTAGCCATCATCTTGATGCGCTCGCCCTTGGCCAAGCGCCCATCCACCACGCGCACCAGCATCACCACGCCCACGTAGCTGTCAAACCAGCTGTCGATGATCATGGCGCGCAGCGGGCCATTCGGGTTTCCTTGGGGCGGCGGAATCCGCGCCACAACGGCCTCCAGGATCTCATCTATGCCCATGCCGGTTTTGGCGGAGCATGGAATCGCATCGGTTGCGTCAATGCCGATCACATCTTCAATTTCTGTTCGTGCGTTGTCGGGATCGGCATTGGGCAGATCCATCTTGTTCAAAACGGGCACCACCTCCACACCCAGGTCTAACGCTGTGTAGCAGTTGGCCACGGTCTGCGCTTCCACACCCTGGCTGGCATCCACCACTAGCAGCGCGCCTTCACAAGCGGACAGCGACCGCGACACTTCATAAGAGAAGTCCACATGGCCTGGCGTGTCAATAAGATTAAGGCTGTAAACCTGTCCATCCAATGCCTTGTACTTCAGTGCCGCGGTCTGTGCCTTGATGGTTATCCCACGCTCTTTTTCAAGATCCATGGAGTCCAGCACCTGGCTTTGCATGTCGCGATCTGCCAGACCGCCACAGCGTTGAATCAAGCGGTCTGCAAGCGTGGATTTGCCGTGGTCAATGTGCGCGATGATGGAAAAATTTCTGATGTGATTCATCAACGGGAAGCTTCAAGTGGTTGAATTAAATAGCAGCGCGCAGAAAAAAGGGCGCGTCGAATTCGGACGCGCCCTAAACCAACAATCTATTGGCAACTGCGATAGTTGGAACTTCATTGTAGGCAAAAAGCCGTTGAAATGAAGCCCTGGAAGCAGCCTTTCGATGTCGTTGCAGCGCAGCAACGCGGATTTTATCAACAAGTTATTCACATTTATCGTGGACAAGCCTATGAACAACATGTGGGTGATCTGTGGAACAGCTGTGCGCTGTCAAATTACATGCCGGATTCTGTGCTTGAAGCGACCGTCAGTCAGTAAATTGCCGATCACCGACATGAATTTTCGCCCAAACCGCTGCCCGTAGTTGACAGAAAAGTTAGCTAGCGCCAACTAGATCGGCACGTTTAACCTAAAAAAATAATTATTCTGCGTGTCCGATAAGCGACGAAGCCGATTGAGTTTATGTTGAGTGTGTGCTGCAAAGACAATTCGTGAGTTATTGGCACGCATTTCAACAAATCAGTCGGAGCATCAACGCTGGGGGCGAATCAAGGCGTATTGCGCCCACTCACCCCGGCGGAACAGCATGTTCACAGGCTTGGTTTTGTCCAGTTTGGCCACCGCTGCTTCAAACTCCTTGACGCTAGCAATTTCACCGTTGGCAATTGAGACAATGACATCGCCTTCACGCAATCCAGCCCGCGCGGCACCTTCTGTTGCTGTGTCCACCTTCACCCCGCCCTTGATTTTCAGTTCCTTCTTCTGCGCGTCGTTCAAGTCGCTGACTGCGAGACCCAAAGACTGTCCGGCTACGGAGGCTTTGGGTTTTTCTTCTTTCTCTACCACTTTGCGCACCGGCTTTTCAGGCTCGAACTCGGCAATCGCAATGCTCAATTCTTTGGTGCTACCGCGGCGAAATACCGTCAACATGGCTTTACTACCCGGTTTGGTATTGCCAACCAAACGTGGCAAGTCGGACGCTTTTTCAATGGGCTTGCCGTCAAACCGGGTGATGATGTCGCCTGCTTCCACGCCTGCTTTGTCTGCTGGAGCGCCCGCCTCTACGGCACGCACAAATGCGCCCTCCGGCTTGGTCAAACCAGCGGCTTCCGCCACCTCTTTGGACACTTGGTCTATCTGCACGCCAATGCGCCCGCGCGATACACGTCCGGAGGTGCGCAACTGGTCGCTCACCCGAATAGCCTCATCCATCGGGATGGCAAACGAAATGCCCATGAAGCCACCTGTGCGTGAGTAAATCTGGCTGTTAATGCCCACCACTTCACCGCGCATGTTGATAAGCGGTCCGCCAGAATTTCCGGGGTTGATCGCCACGTCGGTCTGAATGAAAGGCAGCAATTCACCCGTATCCCGCTGCTTGGCACTCACGATGCCGGCGGTCACCGAGTTGTCCAGGCCGAACGGCGAGCCGATTGCCATCACCCACTCGCCGACCTTCAGCCGGCTCACATCACCGACCTTCACGGCTGGCAAGCCCGTCGCTTCAATTTTGACCACAGCCACGTCGGTGCGCTTGTCAGCACCAATTATTTTGGCTTTGAATTCGCGCTTGTCAGGCAGGGTCACCATGACTTCGTCTGCACCTTCCACGACATGCGCATTGGTCATGATGAAACCGTCTGCTGTTAGTACGAACCCGGATCCGACGCCACGGGGGCGCTCCTCATCCTGCGGTCGGTTCGGACGCTGCGGGTTTTGCGGACGCGGAACGTTGGGCAATCGATCACCAAAGAAGCGGCGAAACAGCTCCTGCATTTCTTCGTCCATCTGACCGTTGCCAGCACCCGACGTGGTGCGGGTTTTTTCAAGGGTGCGGATATTGACTACCGACGGCCCAACCTGTTCAACCAGATCGGTGAAGTCGGGCAACCCGCGAACTTGCGCAGTCGCGAAGTGCACCGGTAGCACCGCCGCGGTGGCCCCCAGTGCCATCACACTGGCCAAGGCCAGCTTGCGTGTGGCCAGACGTGCTTGTCGCCAATAATCTGGCTTGTCAGTCTTTACAGTTTTCAGCATTAGTGCCTCGGAAAAAAAGTTCAGCCCATCGACAGAGCTGCGGATATGGGGACTTACTTGCGCCGCTCAAGGCTCTGCGCAAAAGCTTTTAAAGTGGCAGCTGGCACTTCACCGACCGCAGTGAGCCACCATTCACCCGCTGCCTTGTCGGTCGATTTATCGCCCGACAATTTGCGGGTCAGCGTTTGAGTCGCACCGATCGCACGAATGGCTTCCTGGGTATGCCGTTGCCGGTCATAAACCTCCACAAACAATGAAATAGATGCAAAGCCATCTGAAAAGATCCATTGCATCGCACCTTCGCCCGGATTAACCGTGGGGCCCACCACAGCCATGACGGGCCGCTTCAAACAGCTCATGGCTTTGAAGCCGGGCACAGGTGCTTTCAGTGCCCAACCTTCCGCCGCTGCGGTAGTTTTCACCAATTCGGACTTTTCAACACGCCATCCCTCGGTGTTGGCCATCATCTGGCTGAGCTTGTCCAGCCGTACCGGGGCATCCATCTGCAGCTCGGAAAAAGCCGCCTGTTCCAGCACCTGACCGTCGTTGTCCAGGGTCTGTAGCTTGATGACCAGGCCGCTTTTCTTTTCGCTCCAGATGCGGTAACCGAAACGCAGGTTGTCGCGCGGTGCCAGATGCACCACGTCAGCCTCAAAACCCGCCACGCGGTCGCCGCCAACGTGCTTGGCCGTATAGAACTCGGGAATCGATGTTTCCTTCGTGGTGAGCACATTGGGGAACAGCGACATGAACTCGCGTTTTTCCTTCAAAACCACGCGTGATTCGGGCAAAAACGTCACCACTTCATCGTTGCGCCGGAAGGTCGAACGCGGCGTACCGGTCAGCGACTCCACCCGCTCCAACTGACGATCGCCGTCACAGGCGTGCCAGATGCGAGCGCTGGACATACCACCGGCAGCGGACGAAACCACAAAGGTGCCCAGATAGCTGCGGTTACGCGAGGCTTCGTGCATGCGCAGCAGCCACTCACTGATGCTGCGCTCGGCAGGAGCGGCTTTGTTCGCAGCCGATGCCGACGGGGTGGGGCCCGTCACAAACGCTCCTTGCGCAGGGGCACATGTTTTGCTGGTCGCAGCCGATGCGGGGACGGCCGGGCCAGCCACGAAGGCGCCTTGGGCAGTGACCTGCGATGCAAGTGCAGTCAAAGCAGTGGCCAGCAGGAGGGACAGGCGGCGGGACAAGCCGACACGTACGGCGCAAGCAGTCAAAGAACCAGATTGCATCACTTAGCGACCCGTTGGCTCAAAAGTCGCGCTGCGCAGGAATCCCGACGGCATTTGTAATGCCGACGTTCCACCCGCCTGGCGGTGCGCAGCGAGCAATTCGTCCAGCCTTGGATCCCGCAACATGTATTGACCCGGCTGGCCAGAAGTTTGAAGCACGGGCTCACTGGCCGGAGCTTGCGCCAGACTGGGTGCGTTGTTGGATAGGCCCAGACCGCCACCCACAAGATTCCAGCCGATGGCTGCCACGGCCGCAAAGCTGGCAACACCTGCTACCAGTTTCCAACGCATCTGGGCATCGTTGGCGGCTGGTTTGTTGAATTTAATGGCATTTACGCCATCAGCCCTTACCGAATCTGCTGGGACAGCTATCAAATATGTAGCATTTTCTGCATTGGACACCGGCAAGGGTTCTATTTGCAAACGCGCTTGCACCCGTCGTGCAAAAGCCAATTCGCCGCCACGACCACTGAGGTCCTGGGCCCGCAGCACGTCACCAATCAAGTGGTACGTGTTCCAGGTTTCCAAAGCGCCTTCATCGGCACAGGCCGACATGACTGCTTGCACAAATGCATCGCCTTGAAGCTGTCCATCAGACAATGCCGAAAGCTGCTCCGCTGTGATGTTTAACATGTCCATAGGGCTACCACCTTTTTCCTGACTGGTTTTCCAGCATGGGTTTGACCCGGGCTGAAATAGCTTCGCGGGCGCGAAAAATACGGGATCGCACGGTGCCAATGGGGCAGTTCATGGCAACGGCGATTTCTTCATAACTCAAGCCTTCAATTTCACGCAAAGTCACGGCTTGACGCAGTTCTTCTGGCAGAGCAAGCATGGCGGCATTCACGGTTTCAGCGATTTCTTTGGCGGCGTAGATTGTTTCGGGTGTCTCTGGTGCAATAAGTTCGTTGTCCAGTCGAGAAGTTTCATCATCGTCTTCCGACGAGCCCCGAAAAGCAGCCTCCGATATGGTCGGATCGCGCTTCATGTCGAGCAACATTTTTTTCGCTGTGTTCACGGCAATGCGGTACAGCCAGGTATAGAACTGGGCGTCACCACGAAACTGCGCCAGCGCACGGTAAGCGCGAATAAAGGTTTCCTGAGCAATATCTTCGACCAGATCGACATCGCGCACCATTCGGCCTATCAGGCGCTGGATTCGGCGCTGGTACTTGATCACGAGCAAGCCGTAAGCTTTTTGATCACCCGCCACCGTGCGATGCACCAGCAGCATGTCGCTGTCGTTGGAGCTGAGCTCAGGAGGATTGATCGGGGAAGAGCTCATGGTGCGCGGATGCAGGCGAGTGCAGTTCAGACATGTAGACCCACGGCGGGTGATGGGTTCTGCCCGGCGGCGGGCGAATATACCGCACAGCGCAGACCATGCCAGTGCGTGAGTGCGGTGTCAGCGCGTAACCATAGCCAGACGCTTGTGCGGCTTTTGCCTGGCGCGCAGGAATCGCCCTGCTCATGCCAATTGAGCAGCAGATGGCGCTGCAAATCCAGCGCCACCGTCAAACGCCCATGCGATGCGGTAATGGGTGGTGCGGTGATGGCGGCAGGCACCCATTCCCACACCAAGCCATCAAAGCGCAACGTCCCAGGCTTCATTGCATGCCACTGCCACCCGGCAACGATGCCACACGCGACCCATGCCAGCACAACCCCTGCGTGTTGAAGGCTTACAGACAGGTCACTCGCACCTTGCGCACGGCCAGACTGCCACGCCCAGGTCGCCAGTACGACACCGCTGATGAGCCAGGCCGAAAATGCGACAAAACCTAAAGGCCTGTATCGATGTACCGGATAGGCAACCGCTGGTACGTGGTGCATGCAAAAAAGCGCTGTAGCGGGCTTGGCTTAAGCTGCAGGTCTACAAACGTTTGAACACCAGCGTGCCGTTGGTGCCGCCAAAACCGAAATTGTTTTTGACGGCCACATCAATCTTTAAGTCCCGCGCCGTGTTGGCACAATAGTCCAGGTCGCATTCAGGATCCTGGTTGAAGATGTTGATGGTAGGTGGCACCTTCTGGTTGTGCACTGCCAGCACGGTGAACACGCTTTCAATGCCGCCTGCGCCGCCTAACAAATGGCCGGTCATCGATTTGGTAGAGCTGATGACCGTCTTGGTCGCATGGTCACCCAGCGCCGCCTTGATAGCGTTGCTCTCGTTGATGTCGCCCAGCGGGGTCGAAGTGCCGTGGGCATTGATGTAGTCCACCGCATCCGTGTTCAGGCCCGCGTTGCGCAGGGCTAACAACATGGCGCGGCGCGGGCCGTCCATATTGGGAGCCGTCATGTGGCTGGCGTCGGCGCTCATGCCAAAACCAGCCAGCTCACAATAAATTCTTGCACCGCGGGCTTTCGCGTGTTCGTACTCTTCCAACACCAAAATGCCCGCGCCTTCGCCCAGCACAAAACCATCCCGGTCTTTGTCCCAGGGGCGCGAGGCGGTGGCGGGGTCGTCGTTTCGGGTGGACAAGGCGCGCATGGCCGCAAAACCGCCAATGCCCAGCGGAGACACGGTGGCCTCTGCGCCACCGGCAATCATCACATCGGCATCGCCGTACTCAATCATCCGACCCGCGTCGCCAATGCAATGCAGGCCGGTGGTGCAGGCCGTCACGATGGCGATGTTAGGACCTTTAAAACCGCATTTAATCGATACATGACCAGCCACCATGTTGGTGATGGAGGCGGGCACAAAAAACGGGGTAATGCGACGCGGGCCGCGATTGACCAATTCGGTATGGGTTTCCTCGATCAACGGCAAGCCGCCAATGCCGGAGCCAATCACGCAACCAATGCGGGTGGCCAGCTCTTCACTCAAGTCCTGGCCGGTGGGCAAACCTGCATCTTGTACCGCTTGAAGCGCAGCAGCCAACCCGTAGTGAATGAAGGTGTCCATACTGCGCGCCTCTTTGGTGCTCAGGTAGGACTCCAGGTTGAAGCCTTTGACCTCGCCTGCGATCTGGCAGGAGAAGTTGGCGGCATCAAATTTGGTGATTCGGCCTATGCCGCAACGGCCTGCCAGGAGACCAGCCCATGAATCGGCCACTGTGTTGCCCACAGGGCTGATACAGCCCAGGCCAGTGATCACTACGCGACGTCGGCTCATCCGTGCAGAACCCTTCTTATTTGATGATCAGGCTTTTTTATGGCTGTTGGCGTAGTCAATGGCGTTTTGCACGGTGGTGATTTTTTCGGCATCTTCATCAGGGATTTCGATCCCGAATTCGTCTTCCAGTGCCATCACCAGCTCCACCGTGTCCAGCGAGTCGGCACCCAGATCGGCCACGAAGGCTTTTTCACTGGTCACTTGTGACTCTTCGACGCCGAGTTGTTCGGCAATGATTTTTTTGACACGTGTTTCAATATCGCTCATGGGTCCCTCAGAGGGTTGTGAATGAATGTGAGAGTTTAACTGCGACAAAAATCACACGGAATGTGTAACTTCCAGCCTACATATACATGCCACCATTGACATGAATTTCTTGCCCCGTGACGTATCCTGCCTGTGGTGAAGCCAACCAGACTACGGTATGTGCCACATCGGCGGGTTTACCTAGATAACCCAGGGGAATTTGTGCCATCAGTGCCTGCCGCTGCGCCTGCGGCAGTTCGTTGGTCATATCTGTTTCGATGAAACCCGGCGCCACGCAGTTCACGGTGATACCGCGGCTGCCCAGTTCACGTGCCAGCGCCCGACTCATGCCCGCCACGCCGGCCTTGGCAGCTGCGTAATTAACCTGACCCGCGTTGCCCATAGCGCCAACCACGCTGGTAATGTTGATGATGCGGCCATAGCGCTGCTTCATCATGACCCGCATGACGGCACGGCTGGTTTTGAAAACGGCTTTCAGGTTGGTGTCCAGCACAGCGTCCCAGTCGTCATCTTTCAGGCGCAGGGCGAGCATGTCGCGGGTAATGCCGGCGTTGTTGACCAGCACGTGCAGGCTGCCATGGGCTTTGACGATGTCGTCAATGGCGGCTTGGACCGCAGCACCGTCTGTCACATCAAGTTTGATGCCTTTTAAGCCGCCGGCCCATGTATTCATTGCTGAAGCAGCTTCTATTTTGATAGCGCCTACAGCGGTCGTGGCGGTACCTATCACCAAAAAACCGGCTTGCGCCAACTGCTGCGCAATGGCCGCACCAATGCCACGCGTAGCACCGGTGACCAGGGCGATCTGAGGCTTTGTATCAGCGCTCATGCCAACGCGACTTTCACATCGGCCAGCGTCGTTGGGTCGTACAGCGCGCTGCCAGTCAGATCGGCGTGAATGCGCTTGCACATGCCGGCCAGTACGCGGCCAGGCCCGCAGTCCACAATCTGCGAAACACCCCGTGCCTGAATGGCTTGCACGCATTCCACCCAGCGCACCGGCCCGAACGCCTGGCGATACAGAGCGTCGCGGATGCGGTCGACGCCCGTTTCAATAGCCACGTCGATGTTGTTGATGACCGGAATCTGCGGTGCAGACAATTGCAGCGCTTGCAGGGCTACCAACAGTTTTTCAGCAGCAGGCTTCATCAAACTGGAATGAAACGGAGCGGAGACGGGCAGCGGCAGGCAGCGCTTGGCACCAGCGGCTTTCAAGGCCGCGCTGGCCATTTCTACGCCCGCTTTGGTGCCAGCAATCACGGTTTGCAGTGGATCATTGAAATTTACAGCTTCAGCAATTTCACCGCTAGACCTTGTGGATACTGCACACACCGCTATCACTTTCGCAGCATCCAGTCCCAGCACCGCAGCCATCGCACCCACACCCACGGGCACTGCGTCCTGCATCGCCTGAGCGCGCAGGCGCACCAGCGGAGCGGCCTGGATTAGCGTCAACACACCAGAAGCCACCAGGGCCGAATACTCGCCCAGTGAATGCCCGGCTACCACACTGGGGATACGACCGCCCTCGGCCAGCCAGGCGCGATACGCCGCCACGCCGGCCACCAGCATCACAGGCTGGGTGTTAGTGGTCAGCGCCAGGGCTTCTTTGGGGCCTTCTTTGATCAGCTTGGCCACGTCTTCACCCAAGGCGTCAGACGCCTCGAGCAGGGTTTGGGTGACCGCCGGGTGGTTACCCCAGGCGTCCAGCATTCCAACGGATTGGGAACCTTGACCGGGGAAAACAAAAGCGAAGTCAGTCATGTTGTTTGTGTGGGTGTTATGCAATGACTTTTTAACGCAAAGGTCGCAAAGGTTTCGCAAAGAACGTTAAAAAGCGTCCAAAACGCCTCTTGAATTTCTCGTTTTGCGACTTTTGCTTTCAATTCAAACCAAATTGACGTTCTATTGCCAATGATGCTTTAGACCAAATATTTACTGCTCAAGCAGCTACAATTTTAATAGCACCGCACCCCAGGTAAAACCACCGCCCACGCCTTCCAGCATCAGGGTCTGGCCGGGTTTGATCTTGCCGCTACGCACCGAGACATCTAATGCCAGTGGAATTGAGGCAGCCGAGGTGTTGCCGTGCTGGTCGACGGTGACGATGAGTTTTTCCAGCGGCAATTTCAGCTTTTTGGCTGTGCTTTGCATGATGCGGATGTTGGCCTGATGCGGAATCAGCCAGTCAATATCGGTTTCTTTCAGGTTGGCTTTGGCCAGCGTCGCTCGCGCAGCATCCTCCAGCACACCCACCGCCAGTTTAAATACCGCCTGGCCGTCCATCGTTAGCAGTGGACTGCCGAT
>JAYUXO010000279.1:0-8988 GCA_043753505.1 Comamonadaceae bacterium | reverse complement strand
ACGGCGTCACGTGTTCCCGTTCCGCGTCCTGTACGGCACCGCGATGCGCTTGTTCCAGGGCTTCGCGCGAGAACACCTCAACCGCCAGACCATAAGGAAAACGGGGCTCCAGCATGTTGGAGACATAGTCCAGCTGTCCCTGCGCATCATTAAAAATGCCAACCGCCTGGTCGATCAGGCCTGGCTCTATCAGCGGGCAGTCGGATGTGACGCGCACGATGGTGTCCGCTTCAAAGGCCTGCGCCGCGCCGGCATACCGCGATAGCACATCGTGCTCGGAGCCGCGAAAACAGGGCACCGCATCACGCTCGCACAGCGCCACGATGGGCTCGTCGGCGGCATTCGTGGTGGTGGCGATCACCATGCCATCCAACGCGGCAGCGCGCCGCATGCGTTCTAGCTGCAAGGCCAGCATGGGCTTGCCCAGAATAGGCATGAGCACCTTGCCGGGTAGCCGGGTGGATGTCGTGCGTGCCTGCACGATGGCCAGGGTTTTCATGCAGCAATGGCTTGTCGCAGCGCATGCGCTACTTCCTGCTGCTGCTCGGGTCGCAGCGTGGGATAGAGCGGCAGCGACAACGCACCGCGGTAATAGGTCTCGGCATTCGGGCAGTAACCGGGGCCAAACCCACCCAGACGGCGTTGGTGAGGTTGTAAATAAATGGGGATGTAGTGCACGTTGACCCAGATATCCAGTTCGCGCAGTCGGTTGAAAACGCGCGCGCGGTCTGTTTTGCCATTCTGTTCGGACACCTGCACTGCGTACAAATGCCAGGAACTGCGGTAACCGTCAGGCACTTGCGGCAGCACCAGGCCAAGGTTGGCCAGCAAGTCGGGGTAGTTCGCAGCGAGAGATTCCCTCTGCGCATGAAATGCCTCCAGCCGCGTCAGCTGCGCGCTGCCCAAGGCGGCCTGGATGTCGGTCAGGCGGTAGTTGAACCCCAGATCTTGCTGCTCGTAGCGCCAGGGTTCCTCGACTAGGTTCTGGCTTTCCATCAACGCGGGATCGCGGGTAATGCCGTGGCTGCGCAACAAGGCCACACGGGCAGCCAGCCTGGCGTCGTTCGTGACCACCATGCCGCCTTCGCCGGTGGTGATGATCTTGACCGGGTGGAAGCTGAACACCGAGATGTCGGCCCACTGGCTTCCCACCGGCTGGCCCTGGTAATACGCTCCCACCGCATGCGAGGCATCGGCCAGCAGCGCAAAACCGTATTCATCGGCCAGGGCGCGCAGGGCTGCCATGTCGCACGACAGTCCGGCAAAGTGCACCGGAATCACCACCTTGGGCAGCTTGTTCAGGCGTTTGGCTTGCGCCAGTTTTTCAGTCAGCGCAGCCACCGACATATTGCGCGTGACCAGATCAATGTCCACAAAATCGACCTGCGCGCCGCAATACAACGCACAGTTGGCCGATGCCACGAAGCTGATCGGGCTGGTCCACACCCAGTCGCCGGGGCCCACGCCCAAAGCCAGGCAGGCCAAGTGCAGACCGGCGGTGGCATTCGACACGGCGCAGGCGTGCGCCACCTGGTGCACCTGTGCAAATGCCTGCTCGAACTGCGGCACCGCCGGGCCCTGCGTGAGCCAGCCGCTGGTGAGCACCGCCCGCACGGCGGCCAGATCGGTTTCGTCAATGGTTTGGGTGGCGTAGGGAATCATCAGCAGGCTTTACTAAATGTGACCAATTTTCTGCTCATGCGCAGCCACCCACAGTGCCAACTCTTGCGCCGACATCCACTGCGTATTGGTATTGCTCGCGTACACAAAACCCTCCACCACGCGTTTGCCGTCCTTGATGCGCTTGAAGTCGTTGTGCCAGCTGTGAATGGCAGGCAGCACCTTGAAATGTTCGGGGTATTCGTAGGTGTAGTGCGAATCTTCCTCGCTGATCATCTGTTCGTGCAGTTTTTCGCCGGGGCGAATGCCCACCTTATCCAGCCGGGCTTCGGGGTTGACGGCTTTGGCAATGTCAGTCAAGCGCATTGAAGGGATTTTCTTGACGTAAATCTCGCCGCCTTCCATGTCTTCAAACGCATGCCAGACCAGCTCCACGCCCTGCTCCAGGGTGATCATGAATCGCGTCATGCGCTCGTCGGTGATGGGGAACACGCCCTTGTCCCGAATCGACATGAAAAACGGAATCACCGAGCCGCGCGAGCCCATCACATTGCCGTAGCGCACCACTGAAAAAGCGGTTCGTCCGCCACCCGCATACGAATTGCCCGCAACAAACAGCTTGTCGGACGCCAGCTTGGTGGCGCCGTACAAGTTGACCGGGCTGCTGGCCTTGTCAGTGGACAGGGCCACCACGCGTTTGACGCCTTTGTCAATGCAGGCGTCGATCAGGTTCATGGCGCCCAGCACATTGGTTTTCACGCACTCAAACGGGTTGTATTCGGCGGTGGGCACGATCTTGGTGGCAGCGGCATGCACCACGTAGTCCACCCCGTCCAGCGCGCGGTACAGGCGCTCGCGGTCGCGCACGTCGCCAATGAAAAAGCGTACCCGCTCGTCACCTTCAAACCGCTTGGCCATCTCCCACTGCTTCATCTCGTCGCGTGAATAAATGATGAGTTTGCGCGGGTTGTAGCGAGCCAACGTCATGGGCACAAAGGCGTGGCCAAACGAGCCTGTGCCGCCGGTGATGAGAAGGGTGGAATCCGAAAGGGTGGGGTGGCTCAGCATATTGTTGTCAGTATCACGTGTCGGAAAACGCATTATCCGGTTGCAGAGCCGCCATCAGCACCTGCGCCACGCGCCGCGCCGCTTGCCCATCCGAGCTGAAAGCTGGGCTTGCGCGGCGGTGGGCGAGCACAGCGTCCAGCGTGGCGGGCAGGTCGTGGTGGGTGGCGCTGGGGTGGGACACGCCCAACTGGGCCAGGCTGAACCAGTGGTGTACCGACGGCGAGTTTTCAATCGAGATCACCGGCTTGCCCACCACCGCCGCCTCCAGGCCCACGGTGGAATTGGTGTTCACCACCACGCTGCTGGCCAGCAACAGGGGGTGAATCGGCTCGTTGGGCGGCTCGCTGAAATGCACCTGCGGCACATCCGGCAGACGTGGATACTGAAACCAGTCGCCGGGGTGGTAGCGCTGAATGAGGGCGGTGTGGGGGCGCTGGGTTACGTAACGGCGCAGGATGCCCTCAATCTCAATGGGGAAGCTGCGTCCGGCGGGAATGTCAGTACCCGGATGGGCCACCGATTCCCAGGCCCCAGCGTTAAAAACCACGTCCTTCCCCAACCAGCCTTTGCGTGCCAGAAAAGCCTGCGCCAGTTCGCGGTTGTGCGGGGCGAATAGCCCGTCAAACGCCGGGTTCCCAGTAACCTGCACACCGTCAGGCGCAAAGCCGCGCTGCATCAGACGCTCGCGCACCGAATCGGCGATCACGCAGGTCCAGGCGGGTTTGATGTCGCGCATCACATAGGTGTCGGAATCCAGCCCGAACAAGTCCACCATGCCCACGCTGGGAATGCCACGCTCGACCGCCACGGCCAGCGCGGCTTCTTCGCTGCGCGGGGAGTTGGTGGCCACCACCACGTCGGGGCGGATCGTGTCCATCAACTGGCGCATGAAGTGCAGCGGCAGAAAACCGTAGCGGCCTTTTTGGGCGTACTGCGTGGCCGCGCCATCTTCACCGTGCTGGGCGATCAAGTCCAGGTAGTTGATGCCCAGGTAGGCCAGCGATTCTTCGCGGGATACGTCGGGGCTGTTGTTGCTGCCCAACAGTTGTTCACCCCAATTCAACGCCGCTTTTTCATCGACGAAGTGCAGAAAATTTTTGAAGCCCAGCGGCTGCTCGCCCGCTTTCTGTGCCCGTGCATAGCCGGTGGTCAGGGCCAGTAGCACGCATTCGATGTCGGGGGCAATCAGACGAAGCTGTTGCATGACCGGCAGCACCATGGCGATGTGGCCGCCGCCGTAGGCGACGAACAGGGCTTTGCGGCTCATGTGATCTTGTGACCTTCTGCCCACAGCGCCAGTGCCGCCAGCGCCCGCAGCTCGCGGGTGTGGTTGGCAGAGCCGTTTCGGTGCTGTTCAAGCATCAAATCGACTGTTCGCCCTTGAAAATACTGCTCAAGCAGCTCACTTTTTTGTAGCGTATTTTTCAGCCACTCGTAGCTCCCGTTTTTGAACCACTCGCCTATGGGCACGGTAAACATCTGTTTTTTGCGGTGTGCCAAGCTTTCACCAATCAGTGGGGTAACGGCTTTTTTGTACCAGTGCTTCCTGTCACCGTCAGAAGTCAGCTTGGTGTGCCCACGCGAGCGGAAGGCCAGTTCCATCATGCGCACATCCAGAAACGGCGTGCGCGCCTCAATGCTGACCGCCATGCCCATGCGATCGGGTTTAACCAGGTTGTTGCCGGACAACAGCAACTGCATGTCCAGATACAGCGCCTGGTTGACGCGGCCGTAGTGCTGGGCTTCGTCAAACCAGGGTTTGGCGGCCTGGGTGAAGCTGTCGTGGCCTTCAAGCTGCTTAGCGATCTCCGGGCGGTACAGCGCGGCTTTGGCCTGGGGCGAGAACAGCGAAATGGATTCGAAATAACGGCGCTGAAAGCTGTTGTTGTCCAGCTCAGACACACCGGGTTGTGCGAAAAACTGCGCATATTTGTCGTAACCGGCAAACAGCTCGTCGGCCCCGTCGCCCGTCAGCACCACTTTTACATGCTGCGCCGCCAGCTCGCTCACGCGCAGGGTGGGCATGAACGACGCGTCGCCGTGCGGTTGGTCCAGGTGGTGCAGCACTTGGGGCCATCGCGCCAGCATGTTCAGCTCGGCGATTTCCATTGTGTGGTCGCAGCCAAAGCGCTGGGCTGCCTGCAGGGCGAAGGCCGATTCGTCGTAACGCGGGTCGGCAAAGCCAATGCAAAAGGTTTTCACCGGCGCGCTTACGTGGCGCGCCATCAGGCCCACGACGGTACTGCTGTCCACCCCACCCGACAGGAACGCTCCCCAGGGCACGTCGGCGCGCAGGCGGATTTTTGTCGCGTCGTTCAGGGTGTGCAGGAACTCGCGCTGCCAGTCTTCGTATCCGTAATCCTGCTCGTGCTGGTCGGCCAGGCTCCACCAGCGCTCGCACTGCACATGCGCGCCACGGGTGAACTTCATCCAGGTGCCGGGCATGACGTGCTGCACGTCCTGCCAAATCGTCCAGGGGGCGGGGATGTAGTTGAACGTGAGGTAGTGGTCAATTGCTACCAAATCAATAGCTGCTTGAGCAGTATTTAAAAGGGCTTGAGGCAGAAATGACTTGATTTCTGACCCAAACAACATGCGCTGGCCGTTGTCGGCCACGTACAGCGGCTTGACGCCAATGCGGTCACGCGCCAGGTACAGGGCGTCTTCCCGCGCGTCGTCGATGGCGATGGCAAACATGCCGTTCAAGCGACTCAAAAAGGCAATGCCTTCCTCTTCATACAGCCGAAGAATCACTTCAGTGTCAGACGCGGTTTTCAACTGCACGCCGCGCTCCCGCAGCTCCTGCGCCAGCTCGATGTAGTTGAAGATTTCGCCGTTTTGCACCACGGCAATCTGCCCATCGTCGCTGTACATCGGCTGGTGGCCGCCGCCAATGTCAATGATGGACAGGCGCCGGTTGCCAATTGCCACGCCGCGCGCGGGCACGTGGTGAATGCCCTCGTCGTCCGGCCCACGGTGGCGCAGGCGCTGGGCCATGCCGCTCAGCGCATCGTCGGTCAACGAGCGGTGATGCCGGTCCCAGTAGCCAAAGATGCCGCACATGCCTTAGTTACCCCCCTTGCCACTCAGCCGCTTGACCGTCATCAGCATGATTTTCAAATCCAGCCACACATTGGCCTCCCGCGTGTAGCGCAAATCGGCTTCCACCCGCTGCTCTTGCGTGCAGTTCGAGCGGTACAGCGCCTGCGCCAGACCGGTGATGCCGGGGCGCACGCTGCAGCGCTGGCTCCATTGCGCCTCGGTGTAGTCGGCACGCTGCACCGGCACGTCGGGGCGGGGCCCGACCAGACTCATATCGCCGCGCAGCACATTGAGAATTTGCGGCAACTCGTCGATGCTGGTTTTGCGGATGAAACGGCCCACGCGGGTGATGCGCGGGTCGTTGCTGGCCGTGTGATACGGGCCCATAACCGCGGCGTTTTTCACCATGCTGCGAAACTTGTACATGCCAAATTCTCGAGCCTGCATGCCAACTCGGGTTTGCTTGAACAGCACCGGCCAGCCGCTTTCCAGCGAAATGGCAAATGCCGCCAGCAGAAAAATGGGCAACAGCGCAGCCAGGGCCAGCACAGAAAAAACAATGTCCATCGTGCGCTTGAGCAACCCGCTTACTCCAGGGGGCCCGGGCCCGACAACGGCGCTGGCACCGTCTGCGCAATGCGACCGATGGTGGCTGTCGTGCGAAGGTGGTCGTTTTCAATGTGTTGCGGACTGCGTTGGGCCAACGCACGTTCCGCATCACGTAATGCGGCCACAGCCGACTCAAAGCTGGCGTCGTCGTGGCTGCGATGAAAGGTGCGCGACAAAATGACCGATTGCGAACCCAGGCGCAGGTGCTCACCCAGCACATCGCGGCCCGTGAGCAAGCCCTCGTCCATGCGCGCAATGCCGCCAAAACCAAAGCGCAGGCCGCGTGCGTGGGCAGCTTGCGCCACTGTCTCCACATGGCCATCGGCGAGCGGCTCAAACATGAAGTGGCAGCCCAGACTGCGGTGCAAATCGTTCAGGCCTACAAAAACTTCCACCAAGCCGGGTGTGTCCAGCCATTCGTTCATGCTGCCAAATGCACCTTCGGTTTCAAGCAGCGCCACCAAGGGACAGCGGCCCGCCACCAGGCTGCTGAAGCTGCGCAAGGTTTGTGCATCCGCAAACATGGGCAGCATCAGCAAATCAGGCTGCTGCGCCAACACCGCCTCAATTTCTGCCGGGCTGGTGGGGTTCAGCGGGTTCACGCGCACCATCAAAGGGGCGCGGTGCAGTTCGGCTTTGACACGTCCCACATCGCTGATCTCGTGGGAGGTGATGAAGGTAGTGCCGCCGGGCTGGCGCGCCTGTTTGCCCAGCAGTTCCAGATCCACAAACAAGCGCATGCCGTCCATCGCGTCACAGCGCCGGGCCAGGGCAGGGTCATTGGTGATCTGGAGGAGTTCGAGCATTCAATTTGGGTGGTTTAGCAAAGATTATCGCTTCAGCGCCCGGCGTAAATCACCGCTGAAGCTGACGCTAATTACTATCAAAACAATAGCTGCTCCAGCAGATTTCATAAGGGCGAAAGCCATATTTTGATCATAAATGGGCAGCGTCAGCCCCCGCTGTAGGGCTACCAGCACCAACAAGACCAGCAATGGAACGACCAGGTTGCACACGGGCAACCATTGGCGCAGCAAACCAGCCCGGCCGCCCACAGCCGCCGCCACGCACACCAGTGCCACACCAGCGTACAGGGCATTGAGCAACCACATCAATTGCGGGCCACCCAGCGGGTACTGCGTGCCCAGCACCACCAGCAGCGTGAGTGCCACGGCAAACGCCAACACCGCCACCCGCATGCGGCTTTGCGCCGCCAGCACCGTGAGCGCGACAGCCATCAGCGCTTGCGGCAACAAGCCCCACGCACCGGCTGCGCCCCACTGGGCAATCTGCGCCAGCGCCTCTTCCGGCATACGCCCCCAGCCAAACAACAGTTTCGCAATCGCTGGTGCGCCTGTCAGCAGGGCGGCTGCGGCGGCGCAGGCCAGCGTCCAGGCCAGGGCAAAAGCCTGGGTGACGGGTTGTGTCATCCGTTGGTTATCAGGCTGCTGGTCGGCACTTTTAGGGCCAGTTGCAAACGCCCGCGCAATCCCCGGAAACGCCAGGCTGGCCACCAGCTGAATCGCCAGCACCAGCGGCAACTCCACCAATTTCCAGGCATAGTTAAACATGGTCAGTGCGCCTTCGCCCTGCTGCGAAGCTAACGATCGCGCCACAAACGGCAGCGCCAGTGGCAAGCCAGCCGACAGCGCAGCCCAAAGCCAGAGGGACGGCGCAGGCAATGGGGTCATTGACAAGGGCACGGCGCTTGCCGGTGAAGGCTGTGAAGGCTGTGAAAGGGCCAGGTTCAAGCGCCGCTGTCGGTACATCAACCACCCCAGCCGCAGCCCCATCGCCAGTAACAGTCCTGTGCCCAACAGGGCTGTAGCCCTTGTGGAATCTGCTCGAGAAGCTACCAATAACAGAGCAGCGATCAATACCCCATTGACCACCAGATTGGCCGCATACAGCCCCACAAAGTCCTGCTCATGCTGCAAACGCGTGGCCCACAGGGCGGCCAGCAGTGCGGCGGGCAAGGCGATGGCGCTGAACAACAAGCCTTGTGTGGCTGCTGACACCAGCGCGGGCGGCAGCCCGGGTGCCAGCGCCTCCAATGTGGCCTCTGGCGCCAGCCCCACCGCCAGCGCCAGCAGCAAGCCCAGCCCGACGCCACCGGCCAGCAAAACCCGCGCAACCTTTCGCTGCATCTGCCGCACTGCCGCCGGGTCGGCATGGGCCCACGCGGGCAGCAACACATAAGCCAAGGCTCCACTGGCCAGCAAACCCGCCAGCCAGTCCGGCAGCGTGAGCATGAGCACCGCCACGTCTGCCAGACCCGTGGCCCCCAGTGCGGCCGCCTGGGCGGACTCGCGTACCAGGCCGAGCAAACGGCTGGCGATCAGCAGGGCCAGGGAGAGGGATGCTGCTTTCAAGAACATGACGGGATTATCGGAGGATGCCTCAATTTCAAGCCCCGCGGCCCGCCACGACAAAGCAAAACGCCAGCAGTTTGTGCTGTACGATTTATAAGATTTCCAACAAATGAGAAGTTGATTTGGAGTATTACCCGGATGCGGTAACTTAAATGCGGGCACAGGCATCTACTAATTGTTGTCTGGTTCGATTATTGGTTTTTGAATTTCGGAGGCCAATTGAACGATATAATTTCAGGGCTTTCAAAACCAGTTTGGTGGGTAAGCGTTGTGGTAG
>JAYUXO010000278.1:0-3660 GCA_043753505.1 Comamonadaceae bacterium | reverse complement strand
AAGCCTCGGTCATAGAGTTTTCAGAGCTTGAAGCGGCCATTGACCGCCCGGTAAAGACGTATTCATCGGGCATGGTTGTGAGACTTGCATTTGCGTTGGTTACAGCTGTCGAGCCTGATGTACTGATTGTTGACGAGGCGTTGGCCGTGGGCGATCAGCACTTTCAGAAAAAATGCATTGAGCGTATCGAGTCGTTTCGCAGCAACGGCTGCTCGATTCTGTTTTGTTCACATAGCCTCTATCACGTTCGCCAATTGTGTGAGACCGCACTATGGCTGGATCAAGGCTCCCAGCGTGCTTTCGGCCGGACTAATCAGGTACTGGCCGACTACGAAGCACATGTCCGCGTGCTCGATCAAACCGATGGTCCTCGAGTTGCAAGCGTGAATGCGCCAGCATCCTCGAAAGCGTTGGTTGCACTGGATGCCGACCGGGTGGGCGCGATCACGCGTGTCACGGTTCAAAACATGGAAACCCCTGTTGACGGTGAGGTGGGCTTGTTGTCGGGGCCTGATTTGGTAATTTGCATCGAAGCCCGACTTCGAGAGGGTGAACAGCCTTCCATCGGGGTGATGCTGGAGCAGGCGCACGGGGTCGGCATCACGGTCGTCGCAACGCATGCAGACTCGGTTATGCCAACCCGCAGCGCCGATGGCCTGTTTCGGGTCACGGTGACGTTTCCCAATCTGACACTGAACAGCGGTCAATACGTGTTGAGTGCTTACCTGGCAGACGCGCAAGGACTGATCATTTACGACGATTGGCACCACTGCCAGAGCTTCAATTGGGTCTACGCCAGCACTTTGCCAGGGCTGCTGCAGTTACCCCATCGCTGGAGTTAAGCCATGAGCGATGATTTATACGAAGAATGCTTGTAGCCCTTATAGATACTGCTCAAACAGCTACTAAATTAATAGCACTATATGGCCTTATGCGCGCAACCAGCTTTTCACGCGTGTCTGCCACCTCAGCGGAATGGCCCGGGCAATAGATCGCATGGCAGGCATTGAGCGTATTTGCACCAACGCGTTGAGCGCTTTGGCCTTAATGACAGATGAGGCTGCCGTGCTTGCGCCTTGAACGGTACGGAATGCCGCTAAAAACTTGATGTCTACACCACAAACATTGGAAGGCGATGCAAGGCCTGCTGAATAGTCGTTTTCATAAGACCATCTTGCAGTTTGGGCTGCGCTCCCAAGGGGCATCACGGTCCAGTTCAACTTCGGTGCAATGCCTTTGACAAAGTGATCTGTCCGTATCTGTATCAGCAAATTCAACATTTCTGGTGCTGGCATATCCCAAGCAGTCAGCCAGCTCCAGTGACGTCCACTCAGGCGTTCTGGAAAAGCACCCAAATTAGGCGCTAACACTGGCAGGCCAGCGACCAGGCAGGCGCTGAGTGTGTAGCTGTAGGTCTCCGGCCACAAAGCAGGAAACCACACCAAATCGGGTTTGATCCATTCAAGCAACTGCTGTAGCTCGCCCTCTTCATAAGCACCGTGTACCGTCAGTGATGCTTTGGGCTGCGTTGGCAAACTGCGGTAAGCGTGACCCAGCAAGTGAAACTCGACAGGCGCTAATTGTTTGGCCGCCAGCGTCGCAACATCCGCCAGCAAATCGGCACCTTTGATGCGGCTCATGCCGCCGACAATTACCACCCGAAGTGGTGCACTTGCCATCAGGCGCGAAACCTGGGGACTGGGCAAAGATTTCAAGTCGGCAATGTCCGTGTGAGGGGCGTAACGTAGATTGACCAAGGGCAGGATGCGAAGCAAGTGCGCGCCAGCATCGCGCGACGGTGTGAATACATAGCGTGCCCGTGTCAGCAGATGACCGTGGGCGCGACGCCAGCTGACGATGTCCGAGTTGCCCGGGGCCGGGGTTCGTTGCAAGCACTTGATACACTGACTTTCGCCCTCCTGCCCGCAATATTTGTCCTTGTAATCAGTTAAAGATATCTGTGGACAAATGGAAAAATAATCATGCGCCGTGAAATCGAAGGTAAGTCCCAATTCATCCGCCAGACCGAAGATTTCTCCGTGGTGGCCTAGTAAGTGGTGATAGTGAATATGCGTCACACCCAACATCTGCAACGTTTGCAAAAACGCGGCCCAGTCCTGCGAAATTCGAAATCTTAAATTGAGCGAGGCACCGTCTGCCAGTAACGTATTGAGCAGAACAGAGCCGCCCGGTTCTGGCGTCAATACAAGAAACTGGACGCGGTGGGCCAAATGGGCAGCGAGCTCATGAACATGGCGCAACGTACCGCCCGCGCGATCGTGCAAAACGGCCAATACGCATGGTTTTCCCGGTGCTCTGATACGCGCAACGTCTAGCGCAAACCGGGCCAGTGAAGCCGGATCCCGTTTGACAAACGCATGTACCTCCGGTTCGTAACTCGGATGGAGACGGCGCAGTTTTTCTACCGCTTCGCGCTCGCGTTCAGACTTGCTGTCACCGAAGCTGACACCACCGGTATGCAGTACAAAGGTGTCTAGCGCATGCAGGTTTCGCCACCCCAGTGCCTGTGCACGACAGCAAAAATCGTTCTCTTCGCCATAGCCTTTACCAAACTGTTCCACATCAAACAGTCCCACATCGTTCAAACTGTCGCGTCGGATGTACATGCAAAAACCAACGCCAGTTGGTACGTCAACCACTTGTCCGTCGTTGACCTCTGCGCATAGTTTGTCAAGAGCTGCGGTGTTCCAGCCCAGCGGCAAGTCGTTTGACTCACAGAAATTCGGGTAACTGCAAATCGTTGCATTGTTCGAAAACGGCGTCACGCTAGCCACGCGTTTGTCACTGTAAGCCGCACGCTTCAGCCGATCCAGCCAATCGTTTGCTACCTCTGTGTCGCTATTGAGCAAAAGTACATCGTTGCTATCACTGACCGACATTCCGCGATTAACAGTTGCCACAAACCCCAAATTTTCGGAGTTTTCGAGAAGGAGAATTCGGCTATCACTTGGGCAAATTTCGCGAAGCCATCGCGTTACCTCCGGCTGAGGACTTGCATCGTTGACCACAATCAAACGCCAGGGTGTGAAGCATTGACTGCGCAATACCGATTGGATGCACAGCTGCGTGTCTTCCAGACCGCGATAGACCGGCACGATGATGTCGACCGGATTGACCGATGGGCTAATTGCGGTAGGGCCAGTACTGGCCAGTTGCAGCGTCACTGGCTTGGGTCTGAATAAAGACGTAATGGCCATTTTTGCGTGAACCAGGGGCCTCGTAACCCGGAAAACGGTTGAGTTCTCAATCCATTTCAAATGCGCTGCCAGATTTTCCTTTTCTCGCGCGGCAGCGTTTAGCTGTGCCCGCAGCAACAGCTGTTGCCTAACCCCCAGATTTTTCTCAACGATCAAATCGTTCTTCTGCCCCAGCACCAACCGGTTTTCTTGTGCCACGAGTTCATACTCGATTTGTTGTGTGTCCAGACGCTGCGAAGTGCTTGTGACTATGACCGCCAGTTGATTCCGGGCATCGCTAACAGAATCCCGAGCTTGCGCCAAGTCTGCGAAGGCCTGCATTTTTTCGCTGTGGTTGCGGGCCGCATCATTGCGGGCTGCCTCGGCTGCCGCTTCAGCCTGTTGCAGGTTTGATACCGCTTGTGCAATCTGTATTTGTGTCGCCAGTGCAGCTTCGCGCTCG
>JAYUXO010000277.1:0-8998 GCA_043753505.1 Comamonadaceae bacterium | reverse complement strand
GGATCACCAAATCGCGGCCTTGCTTGTCCAGGTCGGTCAGGGTCAGGCGGCAGACCCCGCCTTTTGGGGTGGCACCGATTTGCGCCAGCTCCATCAGGCTGGCCCACAGGCGCTCGCCGTTGATTCGCAGGGTGGAGATGTCTTGGGTAGTGGCGGTAGTCATGGTGAATTCTTTCAAAAACAGTGGTTTGTGACCATCACCGTTCGCCATGAGCCGGTCGAGGGGTTCGCGTGCCCCTCGACTGGCTCAGGGCGAACGGGGTTGTGCGATTCAGCGAACAACAGCGGTGGGCTTCTGCGCCGCAGCCCGCTTGATCGAAGCGGAAAAATCCGCCCCAAACGCAGGCCGCTTGATGTAGCGCCCCATGCCGATTTGCGCCCGCAAATCACCTTGCACAAACACCAGCTTGCCCTGGCTCACCGTGTGGGTGGGAATGCCACGCACGGTGCGGCCTTCAAAGATGTTGAAGTCGCCTTTGCTGTGCTGGGTTTTGGCAGACAAGGTTTTGCTGCCTTGCGGGTCCCACACCACCAGGTCAGCATCAGCGCCCACCGACACACTGCCTTTTTGCGGGTAGATGTTGAACAGCTTGGCGCTGTTGGCGGAAGTGACGGCGACAAACTCGCTGGGCGTGAGGCGCCCGGTGTTCACACCTGCGTCCCACAGCACGGCCAGCCGCTCTTCCACCCCGCCGCAACCGTTGGGGATCTTGGCAAAGTTGTCTTTGCCTGCGGCTTTTTGCTCGGCGCAAAAGGTGCAGTGGTCGGTGGCGGTGGTGTGTAAGTTGCCCGACTGCAGACCGCGCCACAGCGACTCCTGGTTGCTCTTGTTTCTAAATGGCGGGCTCATGACATACGCTGCAGCGGTGGCAAAGTCTTTGTCGCGGTACACGCTTTCGTCCACCACCAAATGCCCGGCCAGCACCTCGCCGTACACCCGCTGGCCGCGCGCGCGGGCCAGCGCGATTACCTCAGCCGATTCGGCACAAGAAACATGCACCACATAGATTGGCACGCCCAGCACGTCGGCAATCGCAATCGCGCGATTAGCCGCTTCAGATTCGACACGCGGCGGCCGCGACAGCGGGTGGCCTTCAGGCCCGGTGATGCCTTGGGCTGCAATTTCGCTTTGCAGCAAATACACCAGCTCGCCGTTTTCAGCGTGCACGGTGGGCATGGCACCCAACTCCAGAGCACGCTTGAAGCTGTTCACCAGGGTCTCGTCGTTGCACATGATGGCGTTTTTGTAAGCCATGAAGTGCTTGAAGCTGTTCACACCTTCTTCATGCACCAGCGTGCCCATGTCGCGTTTGACCGATTCATCCCACCAGGTGATGGCCACGTGAAAGCTGTAGTCCGCAGCTGATTTTTCGGCCCAGCCACGCCACTTTTTGTAGGCCCCCAGGATGGGCTCTAGCGGGTCTGGAATCACAAAGTCAATGATCATGGTGGTACCACCGGCCAGGCCCGCCGCCGTGCCGGTGAAAAAGTCGTCCATGGTCACCGTGCCCATGAAGGGCAATTGCATATGCGTGTGCGGGTCAATCCCGCCGGGCATGACGTACTGGCCGCCCGCGTCCACGATGGTGGTGCCAGCTGGTGCTTGCAGGTCCAGGCCCACCGCAGCAATCTGGCCGTCCTGGCACAGCACATCGGAACGGAAGGCGCGGTCGGCATTGACAACAGTGCCGCCGCGGATCAAAAGGTTTGTCATGAAATTTCCTTTACTTGGATTACACGAATACAGGATTTACTTCCTCTTCCTCTTCCGCCAGCGGGAGAGAGCAAGGGATGAGGGCGTTGGCCTCGCACAAGTCTGGTATCGCGCAGCACCCTCACCCCAACCCTTTTGCCGAAGGGAGAGGGAGAAAAACCCGCTGTGCGGAAAGATGTGTAGATACCAATGCCCATCACACAGTCGCCGCCATCTTTATACGCCCCGGATTGTTCGGGTGTGTGGTCCAGTCGGCATGGGTGGCGGTGACAATTTTCTGGGTTCGGTGGTCGATCGCGCCTGCCGGCACATCGCGCAGCGTGATGCACTCGGGCACGGGGCAAACGGTCACGCACAGGTTGCAGCCCACGCATTCTTCTTCGATCACTTCAAAGTGGCGCTTGCCGTCCTGGGTGGCCGTGATGGCCTGATGCGAGGTGTCTTCGCAAGCAATGTGGCAGCGCCCGCATTGAATGCACGCGTCCTGGTTGATGACGGCTTTGGAGACATGGTTCAGGTTCAGGTACTGCCAATCCGACACGGTGGGCAGTGCCTTGCCCACAATCTCGCCGACCGATTTGAAGCCCATCTCGTCCATGTAGTTGGACAGGCCATCGGACATCTCTTGCACGATCTTGAAGCCATAGACCATGGCGGCAGTACACACCTGCACATTGCCCGAACCCAGGGCAATGTAGTCCAGCGCATCGCGCCACGAGCCAATGCCGCCGATGCCCGAAATCGGCAAGCCACGGGTGAGCGGGTCACGGGCAATTTCGGCCACCATGTTCAGCGCGATGGGTTTCACCGCCGGGCCACAGTAGCCGCCGTGCGAGCCCTTGCCACCGGTGGACGGGCTCATGGTGAGCGTGGCCGGGTCCACGCCCATGATGGAGTTGATGGTGTTGATAAGTGAGACCGCATCGGCCCCGCCTTTTTTGGCGGCTCGGGCCGGCAGGCGAATGTCGGTGATGTTGGGCGTGAGCTTGACGATCACCGGCAACTTGCCATGCTGCTTGCACCACGCGGTGACCATCTCGATGTACTCAGGCACCTGGCCCACCGCCGCACCCATGCCGCGCTCGCTCATGCCGTGCGGGCAACCAAAGTTCAGTTCAATGCCGTCGGCACCGGTGTCTTCAACCCGCGGCAAGATGGCCTTCCATGCCTTCTCTTCGCACGGCACCATCAGCGAGACCACCATGGCGCGGTCGGGCCAGTTGCGCTTGACCTGCGCGATTTCTTTCAGGTTGATTTCCAGGTCGCGGTCGGTGATGAGTTCGATGTTGTTGAAGCCCAGCATGCGCCGGTCGGGCGTGAGCAGCGCGCCGTAGCGGGGGCCATTCACGTTGACCACTGGTGGCCCGGCTTCGCCCAGCGTTTTCCAGACCACACCGCCCCAGCCCGCTTCAAACGCGCGGTTGACGTTGTAGGCCTTGTCGGTAGGCGGCGCAGAGGCCAGCCAGAAGGGGTTGGGGCTGGTGATGCCAGCGAAGGTGGTGTGCAAGTTGGCCATGGTGCTTTCTAAAACGGTTCCGTTTAGTTGATTCGCAAGAGAATTTAGAACGCAAAGGGCGCAAAGGGCGCAAAGGGCGCAAAGATTACGCAAAGACCGCAAAAAATTGAGATCCACATTTGGTTTTCCTTTGCGACTTCTGCGAAACCTTTGCGCCCTTCGCGTTCAAAAAATGGTGGCATGCACATGTCCTCATTTCGATAAATGCTTATGAATCGCCCGGGCCGACAACTTGCCGTGCTCTACGGCTTCCACGGTCAAATCGAGCCCACCGGCGCGGCAGTCGCCACCGGCCCATACACCGGGCACGCTGGTCTGGCCGTCGCCGTCAGTCGCAATACGGCCATCGCACAAGCTTAGACCAGCCTGCATCAACATGGGGTTGCCCAGTTGCTGGCCGATGGCTTTGAGCACCATGTCGGCTTCGATCACTTCGGTATGGCCGGTGGCCACCAGCTTGCCGTCGACCAGCGTTTGAAAGGCAAAACGCACGGCGCCCACGTGGGTGGGCTGCGCTGGGTTGGGCATGATTTCAACGGGTGCCCGCCAGTGCGCAATTTTCACCCCGTTGGTTTGCGCCCACTGCTGTTCATCCAGCGATGCGGTCATGGTGCCAGGGCCGCGCCGGTAGACCATGGTGACCTGCTCGGCACCCAGCAATGCGCTTTGCACGCTCGCGTCCACGGCGGTCATGCCGCCGCCAATCACCACCACGCGACGGCCCACTGGCAGCGTGGACAAATCTGGTGTTTGGCGCAAAGTGGCGATGAAGTCCACCGCATCCAGCACGCCTTCGAGCCCATCGCCGGGTGTGCCAATCTGGTGCGTGGTGGCCAGGCCCATTCCTAAAAACAGGGCGTCGTATGTGCTGCGCAAATGGTTGATTTGTTCTGCGGTTTCCAACTGCCAGCTGTGCTGCATTTCTATGCCGCCAATGGCCAGCAGCCAGGCCACTTCGCGCTGCGCAAAATCGTTCGGCGTTTTGTAGCTGGCCAGACCGTATTCGTTCAGCCCACCGGCCTTGGGCCTTGCATCCAGCACCACCACGTCGTGCCCCAGGCGGGCCAAGGTGTAGGCACACGCCAGACCCGCGGGACCCGCGCCCACCACTGCCACCCGCTTGCCCGTGGTGGGTGCACGGGTAAAAACCTGCGGCCTGTCACTGGCCATCAACGCATCGACCGCGTGACGTTGCAGTCTGCCAATGGCCACCGGTTTGTTTTCCTGCGCTACTTTCACGCACACCGCCTCGCACAGGTTCTCGGTAGGGCACACGCGGGCGCACATACCGCCCAGCGGGTTGCTGTCCAGAATGGTGGTGGCGGAGCCGCGCAGGTTGCCGTCAGCAATGCGTTTGATGAACGAGGGCACGTCAATGCCGGTGGGGCAGGCGGAGGCACACGGCGCGTCGTAGCAATACAGGCAGCGCTCGGCCTCCAGCAAGGCCTGACTGTGGGTCAGCGGCGGCGTGGCGTCGGCAAAGCGTTTGGCGTATTCGGCGGGGAGCAGGCGGTTGGCGCGAACATCCGGGCTCGGATTGGCAGCAGTCATGGGGTGTCCCGTTACGAAGATGGTGCATTGAGGAAGCTGACCTTTCAGCCAGGTATTCCTGCAAAAGATAGCAAAGCACGTGCCACTTCGTCATCAGGGTTTGCCTTGGGAGGCAAGGGTTGCAAACCTGCAGATCTCTCGAGACGCTATAAAAATAATAGCTGCTTGAGCAATGAATGAAAGGGCTGGTGGCCGATTTATCTCGAAATCAACGGCGCATACCCCTTGAACGCCCGCGCCCGCCACAGCGTGATCGCCAGTTGCCGATTTGGTGCGGTGCCCACTGTCACGTTGCCCAGCAGGTCCAGCGATTCAAAGCGCTGCGCCACATCGGGGGGCACCGGGCCTTGCATGACCAGCATCACGTCTTTGCCCAGCAACGGCTGCAGGTGGGTGGTCAGTTGATATTGGTCGTCGGCCCGGCCTTGTGGATTCCAGGCCACGGGCCGCGTGCCCAGGCCACGCCATTCGTAGGTGGTTTGGGCCAGCAGGGTGCGGCCTACGCCCAACACCGGTAGCCCAGGGTGTTGGGCTGCGATGGGTTGGAGCATGCGCAGGGCTTCGTGCCAGCCGCGCATGCGCACGAAGGCGTCGGTGTTTTTGGGTAAGGGTTGACCTATCAGGCGGGCGATGTCGGTGGCGTGGCAGACAAACGCGACCAGCACCGCATTCACTGCCAGGGTGATGCCCAGCCAGCGAGGGTGTGACCTGTTTGCCAACGCACCACACGCCCACGCGGCAAACAGCAGACTGATGGCTACATAGGCAGGTGCTGCCCAGTTCAGGTTGGATTGGGCGCGAAAAGATTGGGCGGTGGTAACGGCCAGCAGGGGAACGGACAGGGACAGGAGGTAGTGGATGGGGTTGTTGGGATGGGTGTTGCCCTGTCTCCCGTCGGGGAGAGAAACGGGGTGGGGGGCGCGCGGGAAAAGCGCTCGTCCACCGCCGGGACCGCTACCCCTGCCCTCTCCCGCATGCTGAAGAGGCAGCAAGTACCCATGAAGCCTGAGAGGTATCAATGCCCTGGCCCAGAGCAACCCTGAGCCAACACCGAGCACAACCATCAACGGCACCGGCCCCAGCATCAATAACTGCCCGGCCCAGAATTCCGCCACCGACGCCCAGCCGCCACTTCGAAGTCCGGTGGCCGTGATTTCTGCAGTGTGGCGCAAGGTGGGCATACCGTTTTGCCAGTTCCACATCAGGTGCGGGGCGAAGAGCGCCAGCGCCACCGCAGCGGCAATCCAGGGCCCGGGGGCTCGCCACAGGCGGTGGCCGCTGGGTGATCGATGCGCCCACAGGCTGTACAAGGCAGTCGCTGCAAACGCTGCCATGGTGTATTTGGACAACAAGCCTAGCCCCAGCACCACGCCACACGCCGCCCACCAGCCCAGACGGCCGCTGGCAGCGGCACGCCACCAGCACCACGCCGCCAACGCCCAGCACAGCACCAGCAGTGAATCGGTGGACACAAACAGTCCCAGCAAGCCCACCATGAAGGAGCTGGCAAACAGCAGTGCGGCCACCAGGCCCACGCGCTGCGCCAGCGCGTGCCCGCATCGTTCATTGAACAGGTCACGACCCAGCACATACAGCACACCAGCGGTGGCCGGGTACAGCAGCATGGCCAGGGCTTTCACGCCCAGCACGCCGTTGCCAAACAGCGCGGTGCTGGCCGCAATCAGCCAGGCCACCAGCGGCGGCTTGGAGTAGTAGCCCCAGGCCAGGTTTTGCGCCCAGCCCCAGTAATAGGCCTCGTCGACATACAGCGATATGCCGGTGTGCCCGATCAGCCAGAAGCGCCAGGCGCTGAGCAGCCCGACTGTGGCAAAGACCAGCCAGACCAAAGCCTTCACGTCAGCCCTGCTTGTGCCGGCCCGCTCCCGCGTCCGGCGTCTGGTGCCAGCCCGCTCCCGCCTGCGGCGTCTGCTCAGGTGCGGCGTAGTACGGCTTGGCGGGCAGCTCACGGGTGAAGTAGATACGAATCAGCAACTCGGCCAGCACCCCGGCGGTGAGCAGCTGAATGGCACTGATCACACAGAAAAAACCAAAGAAAAACAGTGGCCGGCCCACCACCGATTCACCCATGATTTTCAGTACTCCCAGATAGCTCAAGATACCCATACCCAACGCCATGATGACCAGCCCCAAGCCACCAAAAAAATGCCCGGGCCGTGCGCTGTATTTCAGGAAAAAATGCACCGACAGCAAATCCACAATCACCCGAAACGTGCGCGACAAGCCGTACTTGGACACCCCCGCCGTGCGCGCGTGGTGCGAAACCGGCGCTTCCGCCATGCGCCGGGGTGACGTGACGGTCGCCATCCAGGCCGGTATGAATCGGTGCATTTCGCCAAACAGCCGCACCTGGCGCAGCACCCGCGTGCGGTAGACCTTCAGGCTGCAGCCGAGGTCGCGAAACGGCAGGCCGGTGAGTTTGCGAATCAGGTTGTTGGCGATTTTTGAGGGCACCTTGCGCAGCCAGAAACCATCCTGGCGGTTCATGCGCCAACCGGCAACCAGATCCAGGTCTTCGTGCAGCAGCTTGTCGACCAGAGCGGGAATGTCTGTCGGGTCGTTTTGCAGGTCGCCATCCATCGTCACGATCACGTCGCCGCGCGCTGCGTCAATGCCCGCCTGCATGGCCGCCGTTTGACGAAAGTTGCGCCACAGACTGATCACCCGAATGTGCGAGCCCACCTGCGCGGCCCGCTGAAGCAACGCATCGGCCGTGCCGTCAGCGCTGCCATCGTCCACGACGATCAGTTCCCAGGGCCACGGAGCGGCAGCCAGGGCAGACTGGATGGCGTCAATCAGCGGCACGGCATTGGCCACTTCGTTGTACATGGGAACCACCACTGAAACAGATGGTGAGGAAATGTCCACCGTTGCAGAAGCGGTGGGAAAGGCCAGTTCTTGGGTCATGTGTGGATTTTAGGTTTATTGACCAGGGATTCAGGTCAAATCGGGTTCCAGACCAGGTAAATACTGCTCAAGCAGCTATTGTTTTAATAGTAAACATCCGTGCCGTATCAAGTCCGCGGCTGCCCCAAAACGCCCATCACCAGAGCCACCGCACCGGCCAACACCGCTGTGCCAAAAATAATCCCGTGCGCCAGCAAAGCCGCCACCGGCAACGAGGCAGCCGGCGACAGCGCTACCGCCACCCCGGCCCACACCCCTGCTTCGTATGTGCCCAAGCCCGACGGTCCCTGAATGGGTAGCAGCGCCGCCAGCTCGCCGCCCAGCGCGCCCTGTAGCCCTACCAGCAGGGGCAATGTGCCAGCAGCTTTCAGGATGGCGGCGATCACCACCAGCTTCAAACTCCAGTTGGCAATGCAATACGCCCAGCTGGCCGCTCTGTGGCGGGTGCCATCGGCCAATGCGCCCAGCACCGGTAGCAACCACCCGCGCAAACGGCCGCGCCACCCCGGCGTCGCTGCGGGCCCGCTCGCGCGCCAGTGGGCAGCGCGCAGGCTGGCGTAGCGCCTGAACCTGCGGATCAACACAGCAATAATTACTATAAAAAGCATAGCTGCTCCAGCACGTTCTACAAAGGCTAGAGGCAGAAAAAGCATCAAGCCCAAGGTGGCGAGCACGACCAGGTCCTGCAGCCGCATCCACAGCAGACTGGCCACTGATTCGGCGGGCGTGATACCCAGTTTTTGATGCACCAGGTAGGGGTAAGCCAACTCGCCGCCGCGCATGGGAATCAGGTTCACGGCAGCGTTGTGGAGCAAGGTCACGTGTAGCGCATCCATCCAGCGGACCGGCCGCACCGCGCCCAACTCGCTGTGTACCCGCGCCGCGCGCAGGCCGTAACTGATCAACAAACCTGACGGTGCGGCCCACCACAGCCAGATGGGCAAGGCGCGCAGTTGCAGGGTGAATGACGAACCATCAACACCCCGCAGCAACCACCACAGCAGCACGCCAGCCAGCGCACAACCCAACAAAAACCGAACAAAACGCAAGCAAAACCCTCACAGATAATCGAATCAATTATGACCAAGACCCCTCCCAAGATCCTGTTGGTTACCGGCGCTGCCGGCTTTATTGGCGCGCACGCCGCCGCCGGGCTGGCCGCCGATGGCTGGCGCGTGGTGGGCTGCGACAATTTCAACAGCTACTACGAACCACGCCTGAAACACGATCGCGTAGCCGCACTGCTCTCCCCGCTCAACGTGCCCTGCGAAGCGCTGGACATCAGCGATGCC
>JAYUXO010000276.1:0-3668 GCA_043753505.1 Comamonadaceae bacterium | reverse complement strand
TGGAGCCATCGACATAGCGGTAATCCACCATGACGCCCCTGCCGCCTTCGTTCTTGGTACGACCCACAAAAGCGCCCATGGTCGACTGGTGGTCTTGGGCGCGGTAGGTAGCCTTGCCAAACGGCGTCATGACAGTCAAACCGCGAAACGCGGTGATCAGCTTTTCGGTGTCCGTCGACTTGGCCTTCTTGATGCCTTCAGCCAACGATTTGATGGCGCTATAGCCCACCACCGAGCCCAGCTTGGGGTTCTCCTGAAACTTGGCGTAGTAAGCCAAAAAGAAGGCCTTGTGTTCGGGCGTTTGAATGCCGTACCACGGGTAGCCTGTGACCAGCCAGCCGTTGGGCGCTTCGTCCTTCAACGGATCAAGGTACTCCGGTTCACCGGTGAGCAGGCTCACCACCTCACGGCCTTTGAACAGGCCACGCGTGTTGCCCTCGCGCACAAATTTCGCCAGGTCCGCGCCAAACAGCACGTTGAACACCGCATCAGGCTTGGCATCCTGCAACGCTTGCACCACGCTGCCCGCGTCTACGCGGCCGAGCGGCGTGGCCTGCTCGGCGACAAACTCCACATCGGGTTGCGCCGCTTTCATCAGCGCCTTGAAGCTGGCTACCGCTGATTGACCGTACTCGTAATTCGGATAAACCACAGCCCAGCGCTTCTTTTTCATGGCTGCCGCTTCGGGCACCAGCATGGCGACCTGCATGTAGGTGGAGGCGCGCAGGCGAAAGGTATAGCGATTGCCGTTTTGCCAGACGATCTTGTCGGTCAGGGGCTCGGAAGCCAGGAAGAAAAACTTTTTCTGTTTGGCAAAGTCCGTCATGGCCAAACCGATGTTGGACAGAAAGGTGCCGGTCAGCACATCAACCTTCTCACGGGAGATCAACTCCTCGGCCGCGCGCACCGCATCGCCCGGGTTGGCGTTGTCGTCGCGCACGATGAGCTGTACTTTCTTGCCGTTCAAGCCTCCGGCCGCGTTGATCTCGTCAATGGCCAACTCCATGCCTTTCTTGTAGGGCTCCAGAAAGGCGGGCTGCGCCTTGTAGCTGTTGACCTCACCGATCTTGATCACGTCCTGCGCCTGAGCGGGAACCAGGGACGTCATCAAAGCCAATAAAGCTGCTGTGCTTAAAAACCGTCTATGCATCTTCATGTTGTATCTCCTGCTGTGTGGGTTGAACTGAACTAGCTTAATAGGTAGCCTAGCGAAGGCCGTCCTGTCCTTTAATCTCGGGAACCTGCAAGCCCCCCACACGTGCCAGCGGTCGGCCGCTGTCGGTAACCACCACGGCCACCACGATCTCATTGGCACGTGGCGCGTCTGATACGCGTGCTTCCATCGCGTCAAAGTGGCTACGCACGAAGGCAGCGTCTTTGTGGCCTAGTGGCACGTCAATCGCGGTACCCAGACCGCCACGTTTTTTGCTTGATGGCACCAGCGCCGCACCTTTTTCAACAGCGATTCGCAGTGGCGCGCCGAGCTTGGGGTGCAGGATGGCAGCGGCATGCTCCAGCTCACCGCCCTCGCCCACGATGGCGGCTTTACCGTAACTGTGTGCCTGGGCGGGTTCGATGCCCAGAGCCTCCACACATTTTTGACCCAGCAAACCGCCAAGCTCTTCGCCGATGGCAACGAGTACATCCAGATTCTCGGCGTACTGACCGGCGTACGGGTTGTCAATGACAGCCATCGCCAACGCTTTTCGGGTAGGCGGGTTAATGGTTTGACCCATCTCTAAATGGGTTTCATCGACTTGAACAATTATTTTTCTGATCGTGGCTTGCATTGATGTTTCTCCTGCGCTTTAGCGCAAACCGTCCCATTGCGCAATCGCGTTGGCCTGCAGCCCACCCACCCGAGCGTGGATGCGTGCGCCCGCGCTCATGGCCAAAATCACCACCAGTTCGTCGGCAGCGGGCGCGCCGGGCACACGCACTTCCATCGCATCGAAATGGCTGCGCACGTAGGCAGCGTTGATGTGGGTCAGCGGCACGTCGAGGCACGTGCCAGGAGCTCCAACTTTTTTGGTGGAAGGCACGATGGCCAAAGCATTACCGGATTGGCCTGCTTTGGCGTGAGCCCCGCCTTGCTGGTAGGCGCTTCTATCGCCCTTCCATCCCAGCAATTCGCGCATGGCATAGCCGCCGGGTACATGCCACAAGGCACCGTGCTCCAACTCACCGGCGGCCCCCACAATGGCACCCTTGCCATAGCTCTCAATGCGTTCGGGCGGCAAGGCCATGGCATCGCACAGATGCTGCGCCAGGTCAATTCCCAACGGGCCCAGCGCGTCCATCATCGCCAACAAATCGGGTTCGTATCGACCCGCAAACGGGTTGGTCAGCACGGCGGCGATGGCCCCGCGCAACAAGGGCGTGGCAGGAGGCGGCCCAAACTCGTGGTGGATGTGCTCTACGTGTGTAAAAAGACGGCGAATTTGAATCATCTTCATGCTTTTATGCAAGTGCAGTGCCAGCATGCAAGGTGTCGGTGGCAATGTCGGTAGTAAGGGCCTGGTTCTGACAAACCAGCACGGCCGACCAGATCAAACCGGCCTCGCGCAGCGCTTGCGCACACGCGTGACCTGCACGCAGGGCGCGTTGCACCAGCGGCGGCTCCAGTGGTTGCACGTCCACCGTCACCAGCAACTCGCCCAAATCAGAATCGTCTTTTACCTCGCGCGCCGGGCGTCGGGCTATGCGTTCATCCGCCACATTCACGGCATTGGCAATTACCGTGGCGGCTGCATCGGCCTGCGCAGCGGTGCGGGCCAGCACGGTCACACTGTCGGCAATGCCCAGTGAAAAACTGCGGCCGCGCCAGCCACTGGTGGCCACGCCGCGCACGGGCAGCGGATTGCTCACTTCAAATTGACCATCCGTGCAGATGCCGAGGTTAATTTCGTGCGCGCTCAAACGTGCCAAGTCGGCATACAAGCCAACGCGAACCGATTGCCGTGGTGCTAGATGCAAGGCAATATCGCCGCCGTTGTTTACCCAGGCACGGCGGATGCCGGGCCGGTCATAGGCCGCGATCAGCTCCTGCGCCACTGAGCCCGCTACAGCGGCCATGGGCGTGATGTAGCTGGCCTGGTACGGCTGGCAGGCGCGCCACATGCGCTGAGCAATGGGCCCTTGCAAAGTGCATGTGCCTTGATTTCCAAAGCTGACGGGGCGACGCAGCATGGGAAGTTCATGCACCAACTCATCCAGCACACCGCAAAACCGCTGCCATGCCGCTTCGTGCGCGCGCGCCACCGCATCGTCATCGCCATCTGCGCCCAGCACGATGTCAATTGGCCCATGCGACAAATGCCAGCGCTGGCCTTGCAGAGATGAGCGTTGCGCATGCATGGGGATCAGCCTAAAAGTGGTGGCTGACCGAGCGGCCAGGAATTGACACCAGGCTGGTGTATGAGCTGCCGCGCCGTGGGTGCGCCGTCGTTGTGCCAGGCACCGTGTTGCAGCGCATCCGCCAGGCTGCGCACGTAGTCCATGTGGCCGCCCAAAGCGCGGTAGTCGTCCAGACGCATGCTGAACTCAATGGGCGCGACGATGGCCGGTGTGGGCACCGTGCCAAAGCTGTTGTCAGGCATGCGCATCACGTCCACCATCACGGTGATGCCGCCGCCCGGCCACACATAGGCAGGCGCCCCTCCGCAGGT
>JAYUXO010000275.1:0-3681 GCA_043753505.1 Comamonadaceae bacterium | reverse complement strand
CAGCTCTATTTTTAATAGCGTTTCATTCAGGGGCTCAATCATTTCACCGTGCGCACCCACCCGCTCCTGCGCTTCCACCACCGCGCTATACAGCAGCTCAGGCAGCACGATGCGCCGGTCAAACAAACGGGGACGGTTCTGGTAGGCAATGCGCAGTGCGTCCTTGAAGCCGCGGGTGGTCACCAGCAGCGTGGGCTCGCCTTTGCGCTCCAGCAGCGCATTGGTGGCAACGGTGGTGCCCATCTTCACGCACTCCACCTGTTCTGGCGTGACCGGCTCACCCGGTTTTAAGCCCAGCAGGTGACGAATGCCGGCCACGGCTGCGTCTTTGTACTGCTCGGGGTTTTCGCTGAGCAGCTTGTGCGTGGTCAGACTGCTCGTACCGTCCGGGTTTGGGCGTTTGCCCACGATGTCGGTGAACGTGCCGCCACGGTCTATCCAGAATTGCCAGCGGAGTGGGGTGAGGTTGACGGTTGATGAGGTCATGTTCTCGGAGGCGCTTCAGCGCAATGCGTAGTAAGGAATAAAAATTTCGTTTGCCGAATTGCCGACGGATGTCACCCATTCACGGGAAAATTTTTCACCCATCCGCTTCAAATCGCGGCCCAGTTCGAACGGTACCGGCTCGACCTTCATGCCATTTTTACGCAGCTCTTCGGTCGCGCTGCTGGCAGCCGCTTGACTCAAGGCGAAGCCACGCGTTTCGGCCTTGGCTGCAGCACTCAAAACCGCCTGTTGTGTTGCCGCAGGCAGTGCAGCAAAAGCTTTGGCATTGACAAACACGATGTTTTTGGGAAACCAGGCATTGAGCTCGTAGTAATACTTCAGCCCCGTCCACACGCGGTTTTCCACACCCGTCACGGCAGATGTGATCATCGCGTCCAGCTTGCCCTCAGCCAACGCTTGCCCCACCTGCGGCATGGTGACATCAACCGGTGTCGCACCCAAAAGCTGCGCAATGCGCACCGTCGTGGGGTTGTAGGTGCGCATCTTCAAACCGTTCAAATCATTGGTGTCTTTGATCGGCTTGGTGGTGTACAAACCTTGCGGTGGCCACGGTACGGCATACAGCGGCTTCAGACCCAGCTCGGCAAACTCACGCTCAATGCCGGGGCGCTGCAAGGTCCACAAACGCTGCACGTCGGCATAGTTGAACACCACAAAAGGCACACCGTCGGCACCCGCCAATGGCACGGCTTTGCCCATGCCCGACATGATGGCCTCACCCGCCTGCACCTTGCCAGTGGCCACGGCTGTCGGTATTTCAGCCAGTTTGACCAGGCTGTTGTTGGGGCTGACTTCAATCTTCAACTGCCCCTTGGTGGCTTGCGCCACCTCCATGGCAAACGCGTCAATGTTCTGCGTGTGAAACGATTCCGCCCGATAGCCAGTTGCCAACTTCCAGGTGGTCACGCCAGGGGTTGTGACCGGCGATGTCGGTGTCTGCGCCAGGCAAAGCTGCGCCACAGTGGCTGCTAAGGCAGCCACGAAAACAGTGCGTTTCATGATTTTTCCTTGTTGAACTTAAGACGAGGACAGATAAAACATCGTCACTTGGGTTTGCCCATGACCCAATCAGGCACGGCGGTGACAATCTGCGGAAACACGGTGATGAGCGCAATGCACACCACCAGGCAGAAGAAGAAGGGAATGGCAGCCTTGGCAATCAGGTTGCTGTCTTTCCCCGTCATGTTTTGCAGCACAAACAGGTTGAAGCCAACAGGTGGCGTGACTTCGGCAATGCTGATGAGCAAGATGATGAAGATGCCAAACCACACCAGATCAAACCCGGCCTTCTGGATCATGGGCATAACCACCGCAGCGGTCAGCACAATCATGCTGATACCGTCCAGCGCGGTGCCCAACACCAGGTAAACCACCACCAGACAGGCAATCAGAGCGTAAGGCGACAGATTCATGCTGGTCACCCACTCGGCCAGCTCGCGCGGGATGCCGGTGAAGGCCATGGTTTTAGTCAGAAACGCAGCGCCAGCCAAGATGAACATGATCATGCAACTGGTGCGGGTAGCGCCGGACAAGCTTTCGGTGAAGTTGCCCCAAGTCAGGGACCGGCTCCAGGCCGCCAGGGCCAGAGCGCCCACCACGCCATAGGCCGCACATTCAGTGGCCGTGGCCCAACCAGCCACCAACGACCAGCAGATAAAGACGATCAGCAGCCCACACGGGATGAGGTTCTTTGACAAGCGCAGCTTTTCCGCCAGGGATGTGGCGGGCTCTGAGGGCGGCATCTTGTGCTTGTTGCGTAGCGACCAAATGGCGATGTAACCCGAGAAAAGCACCATCAGCACCATGGCAGGCAAAAAACCCGCCAGAAAAATGCGGATGATTGATGCATCGGCCGCCACCGCATACACCACCATCGTGATGGACGGTGGAATCAAAATTCCCAGGGTGCCGGCGGTAGCCAACGAACCAATGGCCAGGGTTTCGTCGTAGCCGCGCTTTTTAAGCTCGGGCAAGGACACTTTGGCAATGGTGGCGCACGTGGCGGCCGATGATCCACTCACCGAGCCAAATATTCCGCAGCCCAGAATGGTGGTGTGAAACAGCCGACCCGGCACCCGGTTAAGCCATGGCGCAAGGCCTGTGAACATCTCTTCGCTTAGCTTGGTACGAAACAGAATTTCACCCATCCAGATGAACAGTGGCAAGGCAGCCAACTCCCAGCTGGCATTGCTTTCCCAGAAAGCGGAGAACAGATTCAAGCCAGGCTGGCTGGTGGTGAAAAAGGCCTGGCCCACCCAACCACAAATCGCCAGCGTCATCGCAATCCACACACCGCCTGACAGCATCAGCAGCATGAGCACCAGCAGCAAGGCGCCGATTGAAAGAATGTCCATTTTGAGTTCTTGAAGTTCTAAAGATCGGAGGAAAAATCACCTTTGGCGTGGCGCTCTTGCACCAACCGCACAAAGGTGGGCACGCCGCCGCGCAGCACGATGACGAGTTCGTCTATCACGGCCACTAGAAACAGCAACGAGCCAAAGGCAAAGCTCAGTTGCGGAATCCAGATCGGCACGGCCCACAATCCCTGCGCCATTTCATTGAACTGCCAGCTTTGATAAGTGAAGCGGCAGGCCCAGTACGTCAGGTACGCAATAGCCGCAGTGGCGATCACCAGACTGATGATTTCCATAACGCGTCGTGTGGCGGGCAACACTTTTTCCAGCACCAGGGTCACCCGCACAAAGTCGCCGTGCTTGAACGCGTGGGCCATGGTGAGAAACGCCGCCGCCGCACACAGCCACGACACCACGTCGTTGACAGCGCCCGTGGGGTAGCCAAACTGGCGGCCCAGCGTTTGTACGACCATCAGGATGCAAATCAAGGCAATGCAAAACGCACCGACTGCGCCTGCGGCGTCGTAGCTGGCGTCCAGCGCCCGACGAATAAGCCCGTCTGTTGGAATTGAATCGGGGGAGCTGGACATAAGGGTGCCTTCTTTCTGATAGCAGGGAGTTATTTCTTGTTGAACGCGTCGATAACAACTTTGCCCTCATCGCCGGCCAGCTTGAGCCAGTCAGCCGTCATGGTCTGTCCGATGACTGACAGTTCTTTCTTCAAGCCCTCGCTGGTCGTGTCAATTTTCATGCCTTTGGCAGCCAGCTCTTTCAGGTATTCCTCGTCTTTTTGCTCACTGGTTTTCCAGCCACGCGCTTC
>JAYUXO010000274.1:0-48853 GCA_043753505.1 Comamonadaceae bacterium | reverse complement strand
GTTGTCAAATTAACGTTAAGTTCATGGCAATGAGTGCATAGCTTCACCTAATTGTGGCTTTTTTAACCATGAATTTTGACAATTGCTGGGAGGTTCCCTACCCTTTAAACACATCGTGACAGCAAAAAAACAAACCCCCGACGCTTTCTCGCTGGTTTACCTTAGCCCCACCAGCGTTGCCCATGAAGCCGGTCCTGTCGGCGACGATGTAACCCAGTCCATGTTGGCCGACATCCAGAAAACAGCGCAGACATACAACAGCAAACGAGGTATTCGCGGCGTGTTGCTTTATGCCGCAGGCCACTTTACGCAGTGGCTGGCAGGAATTGAAGCGACCGTGCGTGCGCTGAGGGCACGCATTGAAACTGACCCCCGACGTGAGGAGGTTCAAGTGATTTACGCCGGCATGGGCCCTGCACAGCTTAGTTAGTGGTCCATGTTGCTGGTTGTCCGTACCGACGCGCAATTTATGTCAATCACCCCAACATCTTCAACGCCCGCCGGTATTGGATGGCTTCCGCCACATGCGTGACCTGCGTGAGCTGAGCCCCGGCCAAATCGGCAATTGTGCGCGCCACTTTCAAAGCGCGGTGCGTACTGCGGGCGCTCCAGCCCAGGCGGGCGGCTGCGGTATTCAAAAATTTACCTGCGGGCGGATCCAGCAACACATGCAGGTCAATTTCTTTGCCTTGTAGTGCCTGATTGGACTTGCCCTGACGCGCTACGGAACGCTCCCGGGCGGCGGCGCAGCGCTCGCGAATGCGGGCGGTGCTCTCGCCCGCTGGTGCGCCCAGCAGCTCGTCCGGTGAAATGGCGGGAACTTCAATATGCAGGTCCAGCCGGTCCAGCAAAGGCCCGCTGATGCGGCTCTGGTAGCGCGAGACCTGATCGGGCGTGCAGCGGCAGGCTTTGAGTGTGGAGCCGAGGTATCCACAAGGGCAGGGGTTCATGGCTGCAATCAGCTGGAAGCGCGCTGGAAACTCGGCTTGGCGTGCAGCGCGGGAGATACGGATTTGCCCCGTCTCCAGCGGCTCGCGCAGCGCCTCCAGCGCGGCGCGGGGAAATTCGGGCAGCTCATCAAGGAACAACACGCCTTCGTGCGCCAGCGAAATCTCGCCCGGCTTGGGCGGTGAGCCGCCGCCCACAAGAGCCACCGCGCTGGCTGTGTGGTGCGGGGCCAGCGTCGGGCGCTGGCCAAACTGCTCCAGCCGGAACCGCCCGGCCAGGCTGGCCACAGCAGCGCTTTCCAGCGCCTGCGTGGTGGTCATGGCCGGTAGCAAACCGGCAAAGCGCTGCGCCAACATCGACTTGCCTGAGCCCGGAGGCCCCACCAGCAGCAGGCTGTGGCCGCCGGCAGCGGCGATTTCGAGTGCGCGCTTGGCCCCGGCTTGGCCTTTCACGTCGGCCAGATCGGCGTAGTGGGCCTGGCTTGCAAAAGGAACAGACTGCACGCGCGTCCAGCCTGAGGCGGTGTGGGGACTTGGTGCAGCATCAGGTTTCTGCGGCAGAAATTGCTGTACGGCATCCAGCAGGTGCGCCACGCGAACGACGGTTGCGTCCGGCACCAGCGCTGCTTCCTCCGCGCTACCGGGCGGCAAAACCAGCGTTGATTCCACAGCTTGCGCATGCAAAGCCAGACTCATGGCCAGCGCACCGCGAATGGGCCGCAGCTCTCCTGACAAAGACAGCTCACCGGCAAACTCATGCCCCGCCAGTCTGGTGCCATCAATCTGCCCGCTGGCCGCCAGAATACCCAGCGCAATGGGGAAATCAAACCGGCCGGAGTCTTTGGGCAGGTCGGCGGGGGCCAGGTTTACGGTGATGCGTTTGTTGGTTGGAAACTCCAGCCCGCTGTTTTGCAAAGCGCTGCGCACCCGCTCACGCGCTTCTTTCACCTCGGTTTCGGCCAGACCGACCAGGGTGAAGCTGGGCAGACCATTAGCCAGATGCACCTCGACGGTGACTGGCGCGGCCACCAAGCCCACAAGCGCTCGACTGCGCACCAAAGACAAGCTCATACCGTGTTCACTCCCTATTAAGGTGCTTTTGTTAATGATTTGCACCAAACTCGGGCGCAAGGGCTGTGTTACGTCCCGCACGCCTAACGTCACAGCAGTGTGATTTGACGACAGGATCCGGTCTGTGCAATTTGGCACAGTCCCTGCTTACTTCCCGCATCCTTTCTTTTTACAAACCGGAGTTCCTTATGCAGTTGAAGAAAACCCTCATCCTGTCAGCCCTTGTGTGTTCCAGCGCTGCATTTGCTCAAGCCAAGGCACCCGAGCCCGACTACACCCTGGGTTTTAACGTCGGTGTGGTCACAGATTACCGCTTCCGCGGCATCACTCAAACCTCCAAAAAAGCCGCCTTGCAAGGCGGCCTGGATTTCACACACCAAAACGGTTTCTACCTGGGTGCGTGGGGTTCGAATGTCAGATGGATCAAAGACTTCAACGGTGCGACCAAAGGCAGCCTCGAAATTGATCTGTACGGTGGTTACAAAGGTTCGATCGCGACAGATCTGGGCTTCGATCTGGGCTTGATCACTTACCAATATCCGGATAACAACTCCGGCGCAGCGGGCACACCCGGCGCAGGCACCGTGACGAATGCGAACACCACTGAGGTGTACGGCGGACTCAGCTACAAAATGTTCACGCTGAAGTACAGCCACAGCACCAGCAACTTCCTGGGCTTTTTGCGAAGCTCCGGCAGCAACTACCTTGATTTGAGCGCGGCCTTTGATCTGGGCGATGGCTTCACGCTGACACCACACATCGGTGTGCAAAAAGTGAAAAACAACAAGGATTTCGATTACACCGACTACTCGCTGACGCTGTCCAAAGACCTGGGCAATGGCCTTTCACTGAGCGCAGCAGCCATTGGCACAGATGCCAAAAAGGCTTTCTACACAGACCTCAAAGGCAAATACCTGGGCAACAGCACCCTGGTTCTCGGCGCGAAATACAGCTTCTGAAACGCAGCTTTCGATGCCCAGTTTCCGATACACAGCTTCTGATCTTTCAAGGGTCATCACCAGGACACGCACATGAAACTCGTCACAGCCATCATCAAACCGTTCAAGCTTGACGAGGTGCGTGAAGCCCTCTCCGGCATGGGCGTGCAGGGCATTACCGTTACCGAGGTCAAAGGTTTTGGCCGCCAGAAGGGTCACACGGAGTTGTACCGTGGTGCGGAATACGTGGTCGATTTTTTGCCCAAAGTCAAAATTGAAGCCGCCGTATCGGACGACCTGGTCGAGCGCGTGATTGAGGCCGTTGAAGGCGCGGCACGCACCGGCAAGATCGGTGACGGGAAGATTTTTGTGTACGACCTGGAACAGGTCGTGCGCATTCGAACCGGCGAAACCGGTAAAGAGGCTTTGTAAAACGCCCCCATCAGAAAGACACGACATGAAAAAACTACTCGCTTCTCTGGCCATTGGCTTGAGCTTGTTGATGGGCAACGGTCTGGTTGTAGCCCAAACATCCCCCGCGCCTATTGCCGCTGCGACCACTGCGGCAACAGCCGCCTCGGAGGCCAAACCGGCTGAAGCGGTTGCTGCGGGCGCCGCCGCGATGGCCGCTGCCCCCGCATCGGCACCCGCTGCCGCCGCCACGCCAGCACCTGTACCCAACAAAGGCGACACCGCCTGGATGATGATGGCCACCTTGCTGGTGATCTTGATGACCCTGCCGGGTCTGGCCTTGTTCTATGGTGGCTTGGTGCGCAGCAAGAACATGTTGTCGGTGCTGATGCAGGTCATGGTGACTTTCAGCTTGATCAGCGTGTTGTGGATCATCTACGGCTACAGCTTCGCGTTCACTGAAGGCAACCAGTTCATTGGCGGCACCGACCGCCTGTTCCTCAAAGGTGTGTGGGACAACACGGCGGGCACATTTGCCAACGCGGCCACCTTCAGCAAAGGCGTCTACATCCCCGAAATTGTGTTTGCCGCTTTCCAGGCCACGTTTGCGGGCATCACCTGCTGCCTGATTGCGGGCGCATTTGCCGAACGTATCAAGTTTTCCGCCGTGCTGGCTTTCATGGTGCTGTGGTTCACCTTCAGCTACTTGCCGATCGCTCACATGGTCTGGTTCTGGATGGGCCCCGATGCTTACAGCGCCAAAGACGTGGTGGACGCGATGAACGCCAAGGCCGGCATGATCTGGCAAATGGGCGCGCTGGACTTTGCGGGCGGCACTGTGGTGCACATCAACGCCGGTGTGGCGGGCTTGGTAGGCGCTTATGTGATTGGCAAACGCATTGGCTACGGCAAAGAGTCCATGACCCCGCACAGCCTGACACTGACCATGGTGGGCGCGGCCCTGCTGTGGGTGGGTTGGTTTGGCTTTAACGCCGGTTCTGCATTGGAAGCCAACGGTTTTGCCGCGTTGGCCTTTATCAACACCTTTGCAGCCGCCGCTGCTGCCGTGTTGGCCTGGTGCGTGGGTGAAGCCTTATCCAAAGGCAAGGCTTCCATGCTGGGTGCTGCGTCGGGTGCAGTGGCCGGTTTGGTTGCCATCACGCCGGCTGCGGGAAATGTAGGCCCTGGCGGCGCATTGGTTATTGGTGTGTTGGCGGGCTTTGTGTGCTTGTGGGGTGTGAATGGCCTCAAACGCGTGCTGGGTGCCGACGACTCACTTGACGTGTTTGGCGTGCACGGTATCGGCGGTATTTTGGGTGCGCTGCTGACCGGTGTGTTCGCATCGCCCAGCCTGGGCGGCCCCAGCGCCATGGGCGACTGGGTTACAGCCACCATGATCAAACCTGAGGACTACAGCATTGCCGGCCAGGTGTGGATCCAGGCCAAAGCGGTGCTGATCACCGTGGTGTGGTCAGCCGTGGTGTCGTTCATCGCGTTCAAGTTGGTGGATCTGGTAATTGGCCTGCGCGTAACGGAGGAAGAAGAGCGCGAAGGCCTGGACATTTCCAGCCACGGCGAGACGGCCTACAACCGTTGAGCTGCACACATTGCGATAGGGTTAGATAAAGGGTAAGTAGTCTCCAAAGGTTATTGAGCCCGCCGCGTGCGGGCTCTTTTTTTGGGTGATGTGAATCACGGGATGTTTGAACGCAAAGTGCGCAAAGGTTACGCAAGGTCGCAGAAAGGAAGCCAGAGAAGTTGGCTGTTCTTTGCGCACTTCGCGTAACCTTTGCGCACTTTGCGTTCTCAACCCACGAAGCACCATTCCGCAATGACCTGGCAACCCCTCACCCCCGAACGTTTTGGCCTGGGCGAATCGCCCTTCTGGCATCCGCAGGAGCAAACGCTTTACTGGCTGGACATTGCGGCCAACACTGTGCTGCGTGCCAATGTTTATATGGGTACCACCGAGCGCTGGTTGCTGCCCCAAACGCCCGGCTGCATGGCACCTGCGGCCCGTGGTGGCTTGGTCATTGCGTTGCGTGATGGCATTTACAAGGCGCGGGAGTGGGGCGGCGCGCTGGAGCTGATCGCACCCGCTTTACACGACCCTGCAACCACCCGGTTCAACGATGGCAAGGCCGATGCGCTGGGCCGCTTTTGGGTGGGCACCATTTACGAGCCGCGCACCAGCCCGGCGGCGCAACTGTTCTGCATGAGCGGCGACGGCCTGCAGGCCAAAGCCAGCCACGCCACCGTGGCCAACGGTCTGGCCTTTTCGCCCGACGCGCGCAAGCTGTACTGGGCCGACACCACCGCGCATGTAATCCGCGCGTGGGACTGGAATGCGCAGGCCAACGCCTTGTCGGGAGAGCGCGTTTTTCAGCAGTTTTCCATCAAGCCGCCAGGCTGGCAGCCTGGCCATCTGGGCTATGGCGGCCGCCCAGACGGGGCGGCGATTGACAGCCAAGGCAATTACTGGTGTGCCCTTTACGAAGGCGCGCGCCTGGTCAAGCTATCGCCCACCGGGGATGTGTTGGATGACATTCCCGTACCCGCTCAATGCCCCACCATGCCTTGTTTTGGTGGTGACGATTTGCAAACGCTGTATCTGACCACCGCCAGCGAGAAACGCCCCAACGCCGAACTGCAAGCGTTGCCACTGTCGGGTTGTGTGCTGTCCATGCGGGTCGCTGTACCCGGCCTGCCCGTCAATTTTTTCATCGACTGACCGCAAAAACATCAAGCCGCCTCGCGCTGCCCCGCGCGTACCATGCAGTGAACCTAAAAACCGTAATTGACCGCTTGTCACGGTTACCCTTACCTATGAAATCAAGCATTTGTAGCGTTGATCAAGCTCATCACCTGGGTGTGCGCGCTACCCACCCGAGTGGGCTGCCCTGGCGCGCGCTGGCCGCGTTGCTCCTTCCAGCAGGCAAGAGCCTGCGTCATCCAAGCCAAGCCCAGCGCAGGACAAGCCTGCGCTGGGCCTTGCCAGCCCACCCCATGACAGCCCATTCGGGCGTGTCCAACTGCGGTTTCTAGGTTATGCAAGCCGTACTCCAATCCTTCATCGACCGCATCCAGGCGGCTGCCGCCAGCAAAACCCCGCTGCACATTCGCGGTGGTGGCAGCAAAGACTTTTACGGTGAGCCCACCACGATAGGTGACGTGCTCGACACCCGCCCCTACACCGGTATCACCGCCTACGAACCCAGCGAGTTGTACATCACCGCCCGCGCTGGCACCCCGCTGGCCGAACTTGAGTCCACGCTGGCCGGGCGTGGCCAGTGCCTCCCGTTTGAGCCACCGCATTTCGATTCCAAAAGGGCCACCGCCACCGCCACCGTCGGCGGCATGGTTGCCGCAGGCCTCTCAGGCCCCGCCCGCGCCAACGCAGGTAGCGTGCGTGACTACGTGCTGGGCATCCAACTCATCAACGGTCGTGCCGAGCACCTGACTTTCGGTGGCCAGGTGATGAAAAACGTCGCGGGTTACGACGTCTCCCGCATGCTGGTCGGCTCGCTGGGCACCTTGGGCTTGCTCACCGACATCAGTCTGAAAGTCATGCCAGTGGCCCCCGCAGAAGCCACGCTCAAGTTTGAGATGAACCAGTTGCAAGCCCTGCAAAAACTCCACGAGTGGGGCGGCCTGCCCCTGCCGCTGAACGCCAGCTGTTGGGTGCGTGACAACGGCGTGGACACCCTGTACCTGCGCTTGCGCGGCGCTGTTGCCGCCGTGGAGTCCGCGTGTAAAACAATGGGTGGGCGACACCAGAACAGTGCTGAAACCACGAGTGACTGGATGCTGTGCCGCGACCAGCAACTACCCTGGTTTACCGCGCGCAGTGACGCCCAAAACCTGTGGCGCCTGTCGGTGCCGCAAACCGCGCCGGTGCTCGACTTGCCCGAGTCACCGCTAATCGAATGGCACGGCGGCCAGCGCTGGGTGAGGGTCGATGCGGGCGACACTGATCAAGCCACACGGCTGCGCACATTAGCCACGAAAGCAGGCGGACATGCTAGCGTTTTCATAGCTGGTTCAGCAGTATCTACAAGGTCTATCAGCCGATTTGATTCAGTTTCGGCGCCTTTGCAGCGCATTCATCTGCAACTGAAGGCAGAGTTCGACCCCGCTGGCATCTTCAACCGTGGACGGTTGTCCGCTGCCTGGTAGCTTGCCAGCCTTTACCATGCGACCTTTGCATCGCCTGCGCTACCTGCGCCACCTTACCGGTCGCCACCGGACGCCGTCCATCAACCGGCTGCTCGGCGTGCTGCTGGCTTTCAACGCGGGTGCCATCAATGCAGGTGGCTTTCTGGTGGTCAGCCTGTACACCTCACACATGACCGGCTTTGTCTCCATCGTGGCCGACAACCTGGTGCTGGGCAACATGGCGTTGGTGCTGGGCGCGATTGGCGCGTTGCTGTTTTTTGTGGGCGGTGCCGCCAGCACGGCAGTGTTGGTCAACTGGGCTCAGCGCCACCACCTGCGCAGTGGATTTGCTTTGCCGCTGATGCTGGAGGCCAGCTTGCTGTTGTTATTCGGCCTGGTGGGGGCCACTTTGAACCGCCAGACGCCCTTTGCTGTGCCGCTCACCGTGCTGCTGCTGGCCTACACCATGGGCCTGCAAAACGCGGTGGTCTCCAAGCTGTCGTTCGCGCAAATCCGCACCACGCACATGACCGGCGTGATCACCGACCTGGGCATTGAGCTGGGTAAGCTGCTGTACTGGAATCGTGGTCACCAGAGCGCCGACATGCTGGTGCGCGCCAACCGCGGCAAACTGAAGTTGCTCAGTGGGTTGCTGCTGGCTTTTTTGACGGGCGGGATTGTCGGCGCCATCGGTTTCAAGTACGCAGGCTTTGTCTCCGTGCTGCCGCTGGTAGCGGTGTTGATGGTGTTGGCCCTGCCGCCGCTGCTGGCCGATTTGCGCCACTTGCAACGTCTGCGACACCTGCACCGGCGCGCTCGCCCGCCTGTTGTCGTTCCCGTTCCGTGATGACCTCTGACACCACCCGCCATGCAAACCACCCTCGCTCCTCAATACCAGAACACCCCTGACGGCCTGGCCGCGCAAGATATCTTGCGCAAGTGTGTGCACTGCGGTTTTTGCACCGCCACCTGCCCCACCTATCTACTACTGGGCGACGAGCTGGACGGTCCGCGTGGCCGCATCTACCTCATCAAGCAAGTGCTGGAAGGCCAGGCACCCACCCGTAAAACCCAGTTGCATCTGGACCGGTGTCTCACCTGCCGTAACTGCGAAACCACCTGCCCCAGCGGCGTGGAATACGGCCACCTGATTGACATTGGCCGCAAGCTGGTCGATGAAAAAGTACCCCGCCCGCTGGCTGAGAAAACCGTGCGCTGGGCGCTGAAAGAAGGCTTGCCTTCACCGCTGTTTGGCCCGGCCATGAAGATGGGCCAGGCCGTGCGTGGCCTGCTGCCTGCATCGCTCAAAAACAAAGTGCCGGCCGCCCAACCCGCTGGTGCCTGGCCGATCGCCCAGCACCCGCGCAAAGTGCTCATGCTCGCGGGCTGCGTGCAACCGGCCATGATGCCCGGCATCAACACCGCCACCGCCCGCGTGCTCGACGCGGCAGGCATTCAAACCCTGGTGGCACCGCAAGCAGGTTGTTGCGGTGCCGTCAAATTTCACTTGAACGACCAGGACGGCGGCAAGCAGCAGATGCGCGCCAACATCGACGCCTGGTGGCCGTATGTGGAGCAGGCCAATCCAGTAGAGGCCATTGTCATGAACGCCTCGGGCTGCGGTGTCACCGTCAAGGAATACGGCCACACCTTCCAGCATGAGCCTGCGTATGCCGCCAAAGCCGCGCGCATCAGCGCATTGACCAAAGACCTGAGCGAATTGCTGCCCGAGCTCCTGCCCGCGTTGAAAGACAAGCTCTCGGCCCCAGGCGCACCCCGCATCGCCTTTCACCCGCCCTGCACCCTGCAGCACGGCCAGCAACTCAAAGGTGACGTGGAAAAGTACCTCACGCAGCTGGGTTTCAACATCAAAACCGCCGCCTGCGAAGCCCACCTTTGCTGCGGTTCGGCAGGCACCTACAGCGTGTTGCAACCGGTGCTGGCTTACCAACTGCGTGACCGCAAACTGGGCCATCTGATCGAACTGCAGCCCGACGTCATCACCAGCGCCAACATCGGTTGCATCACGCATTTGCAAAGCGGCACGACCACACCGGTCAAGCATTGGGTGCAGGTGTTGGATGAGGCGCTGACGCAGCAGAAACAGCGCTTTTAGGGGCAGGACGCAGGATTCGCGGAGGTTGCGCAGAAGCCGCAGAAAAAACCAAAGTGCCGCTGTATTTTTGCGGCTTCTGCGCAGTTTTTACGAATTCTGGGTCCGGCTGTCTGTATTCGTCACAGCCGCATCAGTTTATGCATATTTCTTGACTTACATCTCGACTTAATAAAACCTTCATCACTCACAAGTCGTTGCTAAATAACGATAAAAAATCGTAATAGATAGACATAGTTCTCGACATATTGCCGTGCGAATATCCAATACTGACGCCCATGCCGCCCTCTGGGCATCTTTGGCACTCGGTGTGCGCAGTGCCCCGCAACTGGCTGAAGCGGCGGGTTTGACCGCATCGGCTCACACGGCCGTCGTGCGTTAGTGAGTTTGGCCAGCGCGAGTCACCACCTGCTGGGCATGACAGACGATTGGCCCAGTCAAGCGCAAGCCCTGACAGCCGGCAAGTTGCTGCCACCAGCGGATGCCCAAGCCGTGGCTCACCTGTGGTGGTTTGGCCGCCTGATCGCCAACGCCGACATGCACTGTGGCAATCTGGCGTTGTTTTGCCAGTCGGTTCCGTCACCGCATTTTCAGTTGGCGCCGGTCTGCGACATGCTCCCAATGGCCTACGCTCCGCTGCCCGGTGGCGAGGTGCCACCGGCGAAATGGGAGCCGCCCTTGCCGTTGCCGCCAGAAGCGGCGGTGTGGCAAATGGCATGTACAGTGGCGCTGGCGTTCTGGAGCCAGGCGGCGACTGACGGGCGTGTATCTGCAGAGTTTCGCCGCATTTGCGCAGGCAATGTGCTGCGGTTGGAGCGGGCCCGGGAGTTGGTTTGAGTTGCAGGTTCAGCACATGAAATGCTACTGAATAAATAGCTGCTTGAGCAGTTTGGAAAAGGGCTGGAGGCTTGCTTGGCACTGAAACAGCTTGCCGTATGTATTCTTCCCCCGCTCACCAATCCGGAGGCAAGGACGCAGAATCCGCAAAAATGACGCAGAAAGCGCAGAAGAGATTGTTGAAACCACATGGCGTTTCTTTTGCGACTTCTGCGCAACTTCTGCGAACTCTGCGTCCTTGCCTCCGTATTTCGTGCGTCATCAACATCACTACCCGCACCCATAAACAAACTCATCCCGCCCCAGCAAATACCACGCTCCCGCCAGGTTGATCGCATACACCCGGAAATACGGGTCTTGCCGCTGCGGGGTGTAGATGCTGTCGTGGGGCTGACCAGTGGCTTCCCAGACCGCCAGGTCAGGCACGCCGTCGCCGTCCAGGTCAATGCTCAGTTGCTCGGCGGCGGTGAAGCCGGTTTCGGGTTCTGACAGGGTGGTGACCGGGGTTGATTTGACGCTTGCGTTGGTGCTCAGGCTGGCTGCGGGGTTGCGCAGGAACAGCCGGATCAGCGTGGGGTTGGCGCTTTTGATGTCTTGCGGGCTGTAGTTCACGTTGGGGTTGAGCAGGTCCACGCCGGCATCGCCGTAGCGAAAGCCCAACTGGCAGCCGCCAAAGGCGTCTTTGTCGTCGAGCACCACGCTGTTCAAGCCGCTCACACCGGCCACCACCTGGCCGTCGCGAGCCACCGATAGCCGCACCACCGGCGAGGTCAGTTGCACCACAGCACGGCCAACATCCCAGCTGCCTGCGATCTGGCTGGTGCCGTTGCGGCGGTTGGAGACCCAGCGCGGGCCGGGCTGGGTCTCCAGGGTGTAGGGCATGCCCCACTTGGCGCTGAGCTCGGGCACGGTGGCCGACGGGGGGGCGATGTCTGCCCAATTTTTGAAGAACGAGGGTGTAACGGGGGGCAGCTCGATTTTGTCCATCACCAAGGCCAACCCGGCCACGCGGGCGCTAAGCGGCGAAGGAGCAGAAGCGCTCACATCGGCACCTTTGGCGGGGCGGCGCGCGGCGGCTGCGGAGGTGCTGACCAAGCCGGCCAGTTTGGCCTCAAACGCGGTTTGGCCTGGTTGCAGGTATTGCCACGGCTGGTCGCGGCGGGCTTGCAGTTTGCTGGTTTTGCGGGCTTGTGCAATGTCAGTTTCAGCGGCGGCAAAGGCTTTTTGCAGGTCGCGCCAGGCCAGCAGGGGTGCCGGCGGTGTGGTGCCGACCACGCCTTGTGCCAAGCGGGCTTTCATGGTTTCGAACTCGCGAACCTTGGGGCGCTGCAAGATGGGTTCGGGCCTGGCCACAAACTCGACCGGGCGGGTATCTTGCTCAGAGGCTTTTTGGTCGGACGACAGGCGGGTTTGCTCCAGGTATTTGCCATAAACAAACAGGCGCATGGGCGTGGGTTCTTGCCAGAAGGCACGTTCCAGCGCGCTGGCGGAGCTTGCGGGGGTGGAGCCGGGCTTGGGGCTTGCAGCATCCGGTAGGGGCGTTGTGGCAGCTGCGGGTCTGTCGGTGGTGCCCGGTGTCTGGGTTGTGCGCGCATCGGCAACGCCGACCACGCCGCGGACATCGGCTTCCCGCACGCCTAAATATTGACAAGCCACAAAGCCGCGCTGCGCTGCAGTGACTTCGTTTTGTGTGACGACTTCGCAAAAAACCCCGTCTGGCTGCGCCGCGATGAGTTGAACCGGCGCATTGCGGCTCAAGCGCGCGAGCACGGACGCACGGGTGGAGGCTTGGTCGCGCAGGTTGACGCCGGAGGCGTTGATCCAGCGTGGCTCGGGGGCGGTTGCGGCTGTTGCTGACGCTGCGCCAGCAGGGGCCGATGTTGGGCGGGCGGGCGGTGTGATGGCCACAGGTGGTGGCGCAGGCACCGCTGCTGCGGCGGGTAACTCGACGCTGGGGCTGCGGGGCGCTACGGCGGTTGCGGCCTGTCCCCCGGCAGGCGGTTTGCTGGCCAGGTATTCGCAGGCCGCGAAGCCGCGCTGCGCCGTCACCTGGGTTTGCACCTCGCAAAACGCCACGCCGCCCACGCTGGATTCAGAAGCAGGCCCGAGCAGTGTGACGGGGGTTCCATAGCGAAGGCGCATCACCACAGGTGCGCTGGTGCTGGCTTGCGCGCGCAGGTTCACGGGCGAGCCGATGACCCAGCGGGTGTTGGCGGTGCCGGGCGCAGGCTGCGCAAAGCCTGGGGCGGCAATGGCGATGGCTGCGCCAGCGACTAGAAAAGCACAAATACCAACACTGATACGAATAGGCATGTCGGGTGTAGCAAAAACAGTGGACTGGCGACCATGTTGAGCCGCTGCTGTATCGCGCAAGAAACGGATTTACTGCTGACCGGCCACCAGATCGGTTCCGCCCGATGACGGGGGCGCGCCGTGGTTGTTGCTGCCTGCGTCGCTGGGCTGCACATGCCAGTAAATCATGATGGCCCAACCAATCAGGGGAATGAGCCAGATCAGTTGCAGCCAGCCGCTTTTGTTGATGTCGTGCAGGCGGCGGGCACCTACGGAGAGGGCGGGCAGCAGCAGGCCCAGCGCAAGCAGGCTGGCAATGTCACCCAGGAAGCTCAGCATGATGCTGACGAGAAACTGGAACAGGAAAAACCACCAGTATTCCGAACGGGCCGCGCGGCCCGAAAAGCCCACGTACTGGTTGAAGCACGATTTGACGGATTGCATGAAGTCCATGACGAAGCTCCTCGTTTAGACGATTGTTTGACTGCTGTGCCCTGGGCTGGATGCGTCGGGCGCGGCCAGTGTAGTGCGCAGACGCGCTAAAAGGGCCGCCGTTGAGCCGTCCAGGCCCGCAACATCGACAGGACCTGCTGGAGCCTGCAAACGCGCACCCAGGTTTTGCGCCAGTACCTTGCCCAGCTCCACGCCCCATTGGTCAAAACTGTTGATGCCCCAAATCGCACCGCTGACAAACACGCGGTGTTCCTGCAGCGCAATCAGCGCACCCAGGCTGGCCGGCGACAGCGCGTCCAGCAGCAGCACCGTGCTGGGGCGGTTGCCGGGGAAGTGTTTGTGGCCTCCTTCATCGGCCTTACCCAGCATCAGGGCCTGGGCCTGGGCCAGTGCGTTGGCACACAACTGGATATGTTGATGCTCACTATTTGATAGCTGCTCCAGCATATTCTGATTGGGCTGAGCGGCCAAAACGATCTCAACGGGCACCACGTCAGTGCCCTGATGCAGCATCTGAAAATAGGCATGCTGGCCGTTGGTGCCGGGCTCGCCCCAGAGCACGGGGGCCGTGGCGTAGGGCAGGGCGCGGCCTTGCACGTCCACCCGCTTGCCATTGCTTTCCATCTCCAGCTGTTGCAGGTAAGCGGGCAGGCGGGACAGCAGGCTGTGGTAGGGGGCGATGCTGCGGCTGGTGAAGTGGTGGAAGTTGCGATACCAGACGTCGATGAGCGCCAGACGCACGGGCAGGTTGCGCGCCAGCGGGGCGTTTTGAAAGTGCGTGTCCATCTCGTGCGCGCCGGCCAGCATGGCTTTGAAATGCACTGGACCGACGGCGATGGCAATGGGCAAACCAATGGCCGACCACAGCGAATAGCGGCCGCCCACCCAGTCCCAAAAGCCAAAGCAGGCGGTGATGCCGAAGTCCCGGGCCGCGCTGATGTTGGTGGTGAGCGCGGCGAAGTGTTGGTTGATGTCCGTCCCACCGTTGGAAAGGAACCAGTCACGCGCCGCCTCTGCGTTGGCCATGGTTTCGGCGGTGGTGAAGGTTTTGGAGGCGACAAGAAACAGCGTGCTGGCAGCCTGGAGCGGGCGCAGCGTGCGGGCCAACTCGTGAGGGTCAACGTTGGAGACGAAATGAAAGCGTTGGCCGTTGTCGATGTAGGCATCCAGCGCGCGCACGGCCATTTGGGGACCGAGGTCGGAGCCGCCGATGCCAATGGTCACCACATCGGTGATGGCGCGGTTGGCACGCACGCGCATGGCATAGGCCAGCATGGCGTCCAGCGTGTGATGGACGTGCTCCAGCTGCGTGGCTAAACCTTGATTCACTCCTGTTTTGATAGCTGCTTGAGCAGTATCTAAAAGAGCTGGTGGTTGATTTGGCACTAAATCGTGCCCCAACGCCGCTTGAGGGCAACGCAGCAGCCAGTGCATCACGGCGCGCTGTTCAGTGGTGTTGATGGCTTGCCCCGCAAACATCGCGTCGCGCAAGGTTTCGACGCCGCACTGTCGGGCCAGGTCGAGCAGCAAAGCCTCAGTGGGCGCGTCAATCAGATTTTTGGACAGATCAGCAAACAGGTGCGGGGCGCGCTGGCTGAAGTGCTCGACGCGGGACGGATCTTGGGCAAACGCGGTGCGCAGATGCAAGGCGCGGCCCGAGTTTTCAAACTGTTGGGTCAGGGCCGTCCAGGCGGGTGTGGCGTCGCAGCGGGGGCGGAAAGCCCAGTTCAGGTCGGCGCTCATGCGGTACGCATTGGAGTTTCGGGACGCATGGAGGTTTCTGCCCTCATCAAGGCTTCCAGCTTCATCGCATCGGCCACGAAGGCGCGAATGCCTTCAGCCAGTTTTTCGGTGGCCATGGCGTCTTCGTTCAACGCAAAGCGAAAGCCCGCTTCGTCGTAGTTCACGGCAGGCAAGTCCAGCGCTTTCGCAGCTTGTGCGTCCAGCGCGCGGGGCAGCGGATCTTCAGTGGCGGCCAATTGGGCGAGCAGTTCGGGGCTGATGGTCAGCAAATCACATCCGGCCAGCGCCTGAATCTGCCCGATGTTGCGAAAGCTGGCACCCATCACCTCGGTGGCGATGCCGAAGTGCTTGTAGTGGTGGTAAATCTGGCGCACCGAGAGCACGCCGGGATCGTTGGCACCGGCCTTTTGCTCCTCATTCCAGGTTTGCCCAGCTGACTTTTTGTACCAGTCGTAAATACGGCCCACAAAGGGCGAGATCAGCTGCACCTTGGCTTGCCCACAGGCCACCGCCTGGCAAAACGAGAACAGCAGGGTCAGGTTGGTGTGGATGCCACGCCGCTCCAGCTTTTCAGCCGCTTGTATGCCTTCCCAGGTGGCGGCCACCTTGATCAGCACGCGGTCGATGTGCACGCCTTCAGCCTGGTACAGCTCCACGATGCGCTCACCGCGCGAATAAGTGGCTTCCATGTCAAAGCTCAGGCGCGCATCGACCTCGGTGGACACACGGCCCGGCACCATCTGCAATATTTCGCAGCCAAACCGCACCAGCAAACGGTCCACCTGCTCATCCATGCTGCGGTCTTTGAAGCGGGCCACGGTCTGCGCGAGCAAGGGCGCGTACGCCGGTTTTTGAACGGCCTTAAGTATGAGCGAGGGGTTGGTGGTCGCGTCCTGCGGCTTGAACGCGGCCAATTGGTTGAAGTCACCGGTGTCGGCCACCACGGTGGTGTATTGCTTGAGGACTTGGAGTTGGTTCATGTGTGATGCAGTGGGTAAACGGGTTTCGAACACGGAAAACGCGAAGCTTACGCATCGGCTCCGCTGGATGCGAAAAAAAGTTCAAGACGGACGCATCCGTTTTTGGATCACCGTCGTCTATTCCCCTGCAATCCTTCGGGGTTGTATCGATGCTGACTAATACTAATTAAAGTGTTAATAGTTACCGCCTCAATCCAACCCGTAGAAAGCATCACCATGAAACGACCTGATTTTTTCAACAAACTCCGACCCCTTCACGCCTTGCTGGCCCTGGCAGCGGCCAGCGCCCTGGCGCTGGGTGCCTGTGGCGGAAACGACGACAGCCCGGTTACCACCACAACCGTGACGGCCCCTGCCACCTCCACGCCAGCCCCAGTACCTACCCCAACACCAACCGTTGTAAGCCCCGCAACGACCACCATCACCATCGCCCGCGCACTGCTCTCGGGCGACCAGGAGCCCACGCCTACCAACACGGGCGCTTTGGGTACCGGTACCCTGCAGCTGGAAATGCCATCGCGCACCGTGCGTGGAACGGTCACCCTGCAGGGCATGACCGGCACCGTCGCGCACATCCACATCGGCGAGGTCGGTGTGAACGGCCCGGTGATTGTGGATTTGGCACAAACCGCTCCCGGCTCGGGCATCTGGACGGTGGCTGGCAACGGCGTGGTCGTCACTGAAGCGCAAGCCGCTGCCGTGATGGCTGGCGGCCTGTACTTTAACGCCCACAGCGCCGAATTTCCCGGTGGTGAAATCCGCGGCCAGATTGGCCGTAGTGTGTTGGCCGCCCAAATGTCTGCTGGGCAAGAAGTGCCGACTAACGCATCAACTGCTACGGGCACCGGCTTTGTCACGCTGGATGCTGCAACCGGCCGCATTGCCGCCCGTCTGACGTTATTCGGCATGACCGGAACGGTAGCCCACATTCACGCCGCCAACGTGGGCACCAACGGCCCGGTAATTGTGGATTTGACGCAAACCGCCCCTGGCAGCGGCATCTGGTTGTCAGCGCCCAACGCCACTTTGACCAGTGTGCAAATGGACCTGCTTAGCAACGGCGGCCTGTATTTCAACGCCCACAGCGCGCGCTTTCCCGGCGGCGAAATTCGTGGCCAGATCGGTCGCAACGTGCGCTTTGCAGCCCTGGATGCAGCGCAGGAAGTGCCCACCAACGCCTCGGTTGCCACAGGCACGGGCAGTCTGGTCATTAACCCCTTGAACCGCGCCGTGGTCGGAGGCGAGATTGCGCTGACCGGCGTAGTGGCCCGCGCGGCGCATGTTCATACCGGCGCGACAGGCGTGAATGGTCCGGTGATTGTTGATTTGTCGGATCAGGGCAACGGCATCTGGAGCGTGCCGGCCAACGCCAGTGCCAGCCTGACGGCCGAGCAGTTCAAAGCTTTCAAGCAGGGCAACCTGTACTTCAACGCACACAGCGCGGCATTTCCCGGCGGCGAAATTCGCGGTCAGATTCGCTGAACCGCATAAGCATCGGGGCGCAGGTTTTTCAAAAAACCTGCGCCCTTTTCAAAAGCCCATCCGAAACAAAGTTACATTAAAATCAATTTGTCATGTAACCAAAGGACGGCTGTGAGTTTTGATCTGGTTTTGTTTGGCGGCACGGGTGATCTGGTGTGGCGCAAGCTGATGCCGGCGTTGTTTCAGGCCTACCGCCATGGCACTTTGCCCGCCGGTGGCCGCATCATCGGCGTCGCGCGTGACGAGCTAGACGATGCGGCGTTTCGTACGCTGATCGAAGGCCGTCTGGCGCAGGTAGAGCTGGCCAAACGCCCCACGGCTGACGAGTTTTCGGGCTTCGCGCAGCTGCTGCACTACCTGCGCGTCGACCTGTCCAAACCGGCGGACTATGCGGCGCTGGTCAGTGTGTTGAATGCCCGTGAGGTGGATGCCCGCGTGCTGTACCTGGCCACTGCGCCGGGCCTGTTCACCACCGCCTGCGACCAGTTGGTGGCCTGCGGGCTGAACCAGGCAAACACCCGCATCGTGCTGGAAAAGCCGCTGGGGCATGACCTGGCCAGCAACCGTGCCATCAACGAAGCAGTGCGCAAAGGTTTCGCGGAAAAGCAGATTTTTCGTATTGACCATTACCTGGGTAAACCGTCGGTGCAAAACCTGTTTGCGCTGCGCTTTGGCAACGCATTGTTTGAGCCGCTGTGGCGGCGCGAAACCATTGCCAACATCCAGATCACCATTGCCGAAGACCTGGGTGTGGAAAAGCGAGGCAGCTTTTACGACCAGACCGGCGCGCTGCGCGACATGGTGCAAAACCATGCCCTGCAACTGCTTTGTGCCGTGGCCATGGAGCCGCCCATCAATGCACACGCGGACGCCATTCGCGACGAAAAACTCAAGGTGCTTCGGTCATTGACGCCCTGGACCGCGCAAACGCTGGCCCAGCATGTGGTGCGCGGGCAATACGCCGCTTCCAACAACGGGGGCGACATGTTGGCGTACCGCGATGAGCCGGGTGTCGATGCGCACAGCACCACCGAAACCTTTGTGGCCCTGCGCACCGAAATTGCCAACTGGCGCTGGGCGGGTGTGCCGTTTTACATCCGCACCGGTAAACGTCTGGCGGGGCGCGAGGCGCACATCGCCGTGAACTTTCGGCCTACGCCGCACGCTATTTTCAAGTCGCCCCTGGGCTCGGCCAACCGCCTGGTGATTCACCTGCAACCCAAAGATGGTCTGGCGCTTCATCTCTTTGCGCAGGGGCAAGACAAGCGTACGACATCTGGTGTGGGTGGGAGCCAGTCGCTTGCGCCCGTGCAACTCGACCTGGACTTCGACAAACGCTTCGGCAGCGAGCGCGTGGGTGCTTACGAGCGCCTGCTGCTGGACGTGATAGACGGCCGCCTGAACTTGTTTGTGCGCAGCGACGAGCAGGAAGAAGCCTGGCGCTGGGTGGAGCCTGTCATGCGGCACTGGAAAGACAGCGGCGAAGACGGCCTCAAGCCTTACGCAGCCGGCACCTGGGGACCCAGCGCTGCCAGCGCCATGATTGCGCGCGACGGGCATAGCTGGTCGGAGGAGCTGTGAAGTCGGACATCCAAGTCATTCACCGCAGAGAACGCAGAGAGCGCAGGGGAAGCGGTTCAGAGAGATACAAATCCAAATCTGCTTGTGAAACGTCTGCCTTCTCCGCGTCCCTCTGCGTTCTCTGCGCCTCTGCGGTGACGGCTGTGCGAATTTCTTTTGCGCGCTGATACCCACCATGCTTGACCGAATTGCCGCCTCTTTGCATTCCCTGGCTCCCGCCGAAGCGCGCGTGGGCCGTCTGGTGCTGGATGACCCGCGCTGGTTTGCCAACCAGCCGATCAGCCATCTGGCCGACCGCGCCAATGTGAGCAAACCCACCGTGGTGCGGTTTTGCCGCAGCGTGGGCTATGACGGGCTGACCGATTTCAAGCTGAAACTGGCCGGTAGTGTGAGCGAGGGCGTGCCCTTCATTCACCGCAGCGTGGACGTGGACGACAAGACCGGCGATGTGCTGGTCAAGGTGATTGACAACACCGTGGCCGCGTTTTTGAAGTACCGCAACGACGCCAGTGCCAGCGCACTGGACAAAGCGGCCAAAGCGCTGGCGGCTACGCACGCCACGCGCGGACGCATCGAGTTTTATGGTGTGGGCAATTCCGGCATCGTGGCGCAGGACGCACAGCACAAATTTTTCCGGCTGGGCCTGAACACCATTGCCTACAGCGATGGCCACATGCAGGTGATGAGCGCCACCCTGCTTAAACCGGGCGACTGCGTGGTGGTCATTTCCAACTCCGGGCGCACGCGCGATTTGATGGACGCTGTCGACATCGCGCGAAAAAACGGCGCGACCACCATCGTCATCACCGCCTCTGGCTCACCGCTGGCCAAGCTGTGCGACACCGCCTTCGACACCTTGTGCATTCACCTGGCTGCAGACCACCCCGAAGGCTACGACCGCTACAGCCCAATGGTCTCGCGCCTGCTGCACCTACTGGTCATCGACGTGCTGGCCACCACCGTGGCGCTGCGCATTGGCGCGCCATTACAGGCGGGTTTGCAGGAAATGAAGAACAACCTGCGGGCCAAGCGGTACGCGTGAAGAGGCATGGTTCCATCCACCAACATGGAAAATCAAAAGGAGTAACCCCCTTGCCCGCTTGCCCGCTTGCGGGAGAGGGTTGGGGCGAGGGGCCTTAGCGTTGTCCGAGTGTTCTCTCGCGCTGCGTCCTCACCCCAGCCCTCTCCCCGAGGGGAGAGGGAGCAAATCCCGCCAGCTGCAAAGAGGTACGGACACGTTGCCCAAGAGACGGGAGCCTGACCCCATCAACAAGCCGGGTAGCGCGCCTGAAAGCCTGCACGCGTGGCGGGTGCGGCGAAGTCTTCGGTGCTGGGGGTGTTTTTGGTGTGGGCGCAACCGTACAGCGGCGAGGCCAGCGTGGCGGGGGTCAGCACATCGTCGCCGGCCGGTTTCGCACCACCTGCCTCCCACTTGACCATGTCATCAAACGCGGTAATGGCCTCTGCGGCGGTGAACGCGCAGTGGCCCACGTCGCGAATGGCGCGCTGCACCAGCCATTTGTCGTTGCCCTTGGCCTTCAGGCGCGCGGCGTAGACCTGCTCCATCTTGAACGGCACAAACAAGTCACCCAGCGTGTGAATGCTCACGATGGGAATGTTCACGTCACCAGGGCTGGTAGGAATCCAGCGCAAGCCGTCGCGGCGCAGACGGTTGGCATCGGCGGTGGGTGTGATTTTGAAAGCGGCGGCGTTGAAAGCGGTGTCGACCACTGTGTTGCTGGCGCTGCCCGCATCAACCTTGTAGAACAGCTGGGTGGTGTCCAGGATGTTGGCGTTCAAGATGCCGCTGATGGTGCCGTCGCCACCCAGTGACGCCCAGATATTGCCCTGGTTACCCGCGTTGGCCCAGCCCTCTTCATAGAACGGGCGGGCACCGCCACTGAGGTTCATGACCACGTTTTTCAGTTTGTCTCCTTGGGCGTTGCTGACCGTGGGGAAGCTGCTCCACAGCGCGGCTTGAACGGTGGGCGCGATGGCAGCAAAGTCTGTGGCAGAGATGGGGAAACGGGTCAGCGGCACGTTGGCCAGTTGCTGCGCGGCCACCTGGTAGCCTGCAAAGTAGTTGAACAACTCGTTGTCACCCAGCACGCCGCACAGCGGCACGGCACCGGCGTATTTGACTTTGTTCTTCGCATACACCTGAGCTTCTGCGTCAATGGCAGCCGCGGTGATGTGGCCGCCCATGGACACGCCAGTGATGAAAATTTTGCTCGGGGGGGCCAGCGTGCGACCTTTTTCGGCGGCGATTTTGACGAAGTTCAGCGCGAGTGCGTTGGTGTCTTCCACACCGGCCCGCACGTCGTAGTAATTTTTGCTGTAGCTGGAGGCCGCCCAGGCGTAGCCGTTGTCCAGCAGGTAGCGACGCATGATGGGGTTGTCAGCCGTGAGGTTGGGGCCAGTGCCGCGAAAGCCGTGTGCCCACATCACCAGCTTGCCGTTCCAGTTGGCAGGCACCTCCATGCGATAGGCCGAGCCTGCCAGCACACCCGTCCAGCGGTCGGCGGCCACGGTGCTGCCAGCCAGGGCTGTGAAGGTGGTGTCGGGTGTGGGTGCAAACACACGGGTGTCTTGCGCCCGGGTCTCTTCGGGTACCACCGGCGCAGGGGAATCGTCACCGCCGCATGCAGCCAGCAAGCTGACCAGGGCCAGCGTAGCGGCGTAAACAGGTTTGCGGATGACCGTTGGAATGGAGGCTTGTCTCATCTCAATCACCTTGTGTTGTTGAACAGGAAGTTTCAGCCTACGCCTGTTTTAAAGTGGTGGTTAGCTCCAAAACTCGGGTTTTGTCGCGACTGTGACGGTTGGGTGTTCATACGAAACTGCAAGTAACAAATTAACCCATTCCTTTCACACGCCTCATCGCCTTACAATTAAATTTTTCAGAATTTTAACCATAAGTAAGGAAAAAAATGCTGGCAACGCTCACCTCCAAAGGCCAGATCACGCTACCCAAAGCCCTGCGCGATGCCTTGAACCTGGACACCGGCACTAAACTGAATTTCTCTTTGACGGCCGATGGCGGATTTCTGGCGCAGCCTGTGAAAGTCAACGCCTTATCGGTGCGAGGCCTAGTCAAATCGCCTCATTCGAAGGCACTGACGCGGCGGGAGGAGCAGCAAGGCGTGGCAGGTGGTCTCAGGCCCAAGTACGTGCCTGAATCTGTTGAGTCGGTGGTTTTGCCAGAAGCAGGCCGCAGATGATCGGCATCGACACCAACATCTTGCTGCGAATTTTGCTCAATGACGATCCGGCGCAGGCCCAGAGCATTGAACAATTGCTGGCCGAACACGCACAGGCTGCAGAATCGGTTCATATTTCGGACATCGTGCTGGTCGAAGCAGTCTGGACGCTCGGCACGTCCTATCGGCTCAAGCCTGCTGCGGTATTAGGGGTGTTGCGCGCGTTGCTGGCCGAGCCTGCTTACGATTTCAATGACCGCGCCACCCTGCACAAAGCCGTTCTCGCCTTCGCCACCAGCAAAGCCGGTTTCACCGATTGCCTGATTGCCCACCGAAACCAGGCAGCGGGCTGCACAGCGACTGCCACGTTTGACCGCAAGATGCGGGGCCTGGGTGACGACGTTACGGTGATTTGAAAGGTCAGTTGATGGCAATTTGCGCCACTAGCCCATACAAAATCTGCTCAAACAGCTATTAATTCAGTAGCGTACCGCAACACTAAATCCGATCTTCCTGCACCGCGTGACAGGCAATCTTCACGCCGCGCAATTCCAGCAGTGCAGGGCGCTCAGCCTTGCAGCGTTCGTTCACATGCGGGCAGCGCGGGTGGAAGGTGCAGCCGGTCGGCGGGTTCAGCGGGTTGGGCACCTCGCCTTGCACCGGTGTGCGGGCGCGACCGGTGTCGTGCATTTTGGGAATTGCATCCAGCAGCATCTTGGTGTAGGGGTGCTGTGGTGTGGCAAACAGGTCTTGCTTGTTGGCCAGCTCCACCAGGCGACCCAGGTACATCACGCCCACCTGGTCGCTCACGTGGCGCACCACGGCCAGGTTGTGCGAGATGAACAGGTAAGTCAACCCGCGTTCGCGTTGCAGGTCTTTCATGATGTTCAGCACTTGAGCCTGCACGCTTACATCCAGCGCGCTGGTGGGCTCATCACAAACCAGAAACTCCGGTTGTGTTGCCAAAGCGCGGGCAATCGAGATGCGCTGGCGCTGGCCACCCGAGAACTGGTGCGGGTACTTGGGGCCGTCCAGCGGGCTGAGGCCCACCGACTTGAGCAACTCACCCACGCGGTCTTTCAGTTGCGCGGCATCGGTGATCAAGCCGTGCTCTTTCAGTGGCTCGCCCACGATGTTTTCCACAATCCAGCGCGGGTTCAAGCTGGCATAGGGGTCTTGAAAAATCATCTGGATGCGGCGGCGCAGCTTGCGGCCTTCCGGCGTTTTGAAGGCGGCGTGCGCGTCCTGCCCGTCAAACGTGAACCCGCCACGCGTGGGCTCGTATAAACCCACCAGCAGGCGGGCCACCGTGCTTTTGCCGCAGCCGGATTCGCCGACCAACGCGAGCGTTTTGCCCTTCTCAATCTCGAAGCTCACGCCGTCCACCGCATTGAGCAACTGGCGGGGCTTGCCTTCCAGCACGCGGTTGAGCCAGGGGGCGGATACGTCGAAGGTTTTGGCCAGGTCGTGCGCCTGAACCAGTGCAGGCCCGGCCCCCACGCTTGCCACTGCGTGTGCTGCGCTGCCCCCCGAGAGGGCCACTTTGAAGGCGGTCATACAGCCTCCTTTGCATGCAGCCAGCAGGCCGCGCGCGTGGCACCCGCCGGCAGTAAATCCGGTCGCTCGCGGGTGCAGCGCTCAAACACTTTCGGGCAGCGTGGGTTGTAGGCGCAGCCAGGGGGAATGGCGTTCAGGCGCGGCATCGCACCGTCGATCTGATGCAGCCGCTCGCGGTCTTGGGTGATGTCGGGAATGGCCGCCATCAAGCCTGCGGTGTAGGGGTGCGCCGGGTGGTTGATAACCTCGTGCACGGGGCCAATTTCAGCTACGCGCCCGGCATACAACACGGCCACACGGTCGCAGGTTTCGGCGATCACGCCCATGTCGTGGGTGATCAGCATCACGGCAGCGCCCCGGTCTTTGCAGATGTTTTTGAGCAGCGTGATGATTTGCGCCTGAATTGACACGTCCAGGGCCGTAGTGGGCTCGTCGGCCACGATGAGTTTGGGTTGCGCGGCCAGCGCCAGTGCAATCACCACCCGCTGGCGCATGCCGCCGGAAAATTGGTGCGGGTAATGATCAATGCGCTCGGCGGCAGCCGGGATGCCGGTGTCCTCCAGCAGGGCAATGGCGCGCTTGCGGGCTTCGGCGTCATTGACGGGCAAGTGCGCTTGAATGGTTTCTGTCAACTGCTTGCCAATGCTGTACAGCGGGTTCAGCGAGGTCAGCGGGTCTTGAAAAATCGCACCAATCTGGCGGCCACGGATGTGACGCATCTGTTCGTAGGGAAGGTTGTCAATGCGCTGGCCCTCCAGCAGGATTTGCCCGCTGGCAATGCGCCCCGGCGGCTCCAGCAAGCCAATGATGGCTGCACCGGTGAGCGACTTGCCGGCGCCCGATTCACCCACGACACCGAGAATCTCACCAGGTGCAATGCCGAACGAAATATCGTCCAAAGCACGCAACGTGCCGCGGCGGTTGGGGAACTCGACGACGAGGTTTTTGACTTGTAGAAGACTCATTTGCAACCAACAGACTTAGGTGAAGACAGAAAAGCATTTACCGCGGAGGCGCAGAGAACGCAAAGTTACGCAGAGAAGATAAAAACGTTGCGTTTCTTTAACTTTGCGGCCCTCTGCGCTCTCTGCGCCTCTGCAGTGAAGGCTGTTTGAACCGGGTGCTCACCGCAACCTCGGATTCAGCGCATCCCGCAACCAATCCCCCAGCAAATTCACGCTCAGCGCAATGATCACCAGCATCAGCCCTGGGAACACGGTAATCCACCACTCGCCCGAGAACAGATAGTCGTTGCCGATGCGGATCAAGGTGCCCAGCGAGGGCGAGGTGGGCGGTGCGCCGACACCCAGGAACGACAGGGTGGCCTCGGTGATGATGGCGGTAGCCACCTGAATGGTGGCCAGCACCATCACCGGGCCCATGACGTTGGGCAGCACATGGCGGAACATGATGCGCAGCGGTGCCACACCCGTGACGCGCGCCGCCTGCACGTATTCCTTGTTGCGCTCCACCATGGTGGTGCCGCGCACGGTGCGTGCGTACTGCACCCAGCCTGTCAGCGTGATGGAGACGATGAGCACGCCAAAGGCCAGCGTGTCGGGCGCGTTGGGAAACAGAGCACGCCCCACGCCGGCAATTAGCAGCGCCACCAGAATGGGGGGAAACGACAGCATCACGTCGCATAGCCGCATCAGCGCCGAATCAATCCAGCCACCGCGAAAGCCCGCCAGCAAGCCCAGCGACACGCCAATCAGCATCGACAAAATCACCGAGATGATGCCCACGATCAGCGAGATGCGCGCGCCATACATCAACGCCGAAAGAATGTCGCGGCCCTGGTCATCGGTGCCCAGCAGGTACTTGGTGGTGCCTTTCTCGGCATCCCAAGCTGGCGGCAGGCGTGCGTCACTTAACTCCAGCGTCTTCAAATCAAACGGATTGTGCGGGGCTACCCAGCCCGCACCGAGCGCGCAAAACAGGCAAACAAACGCTACCGCCGCAGCCACCATGGCCACGGGAGACGTGCGAAAGCTGTAGCCGACGTCGCTGTCGAGCCAGCGGGTGATGGGGTTGCCAGGCGAGCTGGCAGGTACGTTGCTCATCAGGTAACTACTTCGTCACGGTGAAATACTTGAAGGGCATGAAGTTATCGGCCATCTGGACCAGATCAATCTTCTTGCTCACGCCCCAGGCCAGTGCCTGCTGGTGCAGAGGCAGGTGACCAATGTCGTCCTGGTGCAGCTTGAAGGCCTCTTTGATCATCTCGCCGCGCTTGGCCTTGTCCGTCTCCGACTGGATTTTCAAGGTCATCTCGTCCACCTTGGGGTTGCAATAATTTCCCAGGTTGAACTGGCCGGAGCCCTTGTCGTCGACGCAGCGAAACAGGGCGTTCAACGCGTTGTGCGAGTCGTAGGTGCCAGGGGTCCAACCCAGCATGTAAAAACTGGTGTCCCGACGCAGGATTTTGGGGAAATAGGTGCCTTTGGTTTCGGCTTGCAGATTGATCTTGACGCCGATGCGCGACAGGTTGGCGGCCACTGCTTCACAAATCTGACCGTCGTTTACATAGCGGTCGTTCGGGCAATTCATGGTCACTTCAAAGCCCGCGCCGTAGCCGGCATCTGTCATCAGTTTTTTAGAGGCCTCCACGTCAAACGGTAAGCGCTTGTTCAGGTCGGTGTTAAAGCCGTTGATGCCGGGGCCGACCATGATGGCCGTGGGGTTGGATGCGCCGCGCATCACCGTGCGCTTGATGCCTTCAATGTCAATGGCCTGGTAGAAAGCCTGACGCACGCGCTTGTCTTTGAACGGGTTTTTGCCTTTCACGCTGGAATACAGCAACTCGTCGCGCTTTTGGTCCATGCCCAGAAAAATGGTGCGCAGCTCGGGGCCGGTCATCGCGCGGGCATTGGCGCTGGCATTCACCCGGGCGATGTCTTGCACCGGCACGGGTTCCATCACGTCAATCTCGCCCGACAACAGCGCAGCCACGCGGGTGGCGTCGTTGCCAATGGGAGTGAAAATCACCTCCGCCGCATTGCCTTCAATCTTTCCCCAATAAGTGCCGCTTTTGGCAAACACGCTGCGCACATTGGGCTGACGCTCGCGCAAACGATAGGGGCCGGTGCCATTGGCGCGGAAGGATGCTGCGTTTTCAATGCCTTTGCGGCGGTCTACCGGCTTGGTAGCCTGGTTGGTTTCGCACCATTTCTTGCTCATCACATACACCAGCGAAATCACGTCGGGCAGGATGGGAAACGGCGCCTTGGTTTCAATTTCCACCACATGGTCATTGACCTTGCGCACTTCCTTGATGTCGTTGGTGGAGCTCTTCATGTCGGAGCCGTCGCCCGACGCGCGGGCGAAGCTGAACACCACGTCGTCTGCAGTGAAAGGACTGCCATCATGAAATTGCACGCCTTTGCGCAACTCGAAGCGCCAGACGTTGGGTGAAGGCTGTGTCCAGGCGGTGGCAAGGGCCGGGGTCAGGCTCAGGTCTTTGTTGCGTCCGACCAGAGGTTCAAACAGGTTGCCGGTGACGGACAGCTGCAGCGATTCATTCAGCGAATGCGGGTCCATTGACAGCGCATCGCCCTGATTCGCTACGCGTACGGTCTGCGCACCAGCGTTTGTGTAAGCTCCTGAAATAATAGCTGCTCCAGCAGTCAATACAAGGGCTGCAAGCATATTTTGTTTAAAAATCACGGTGAACTCCTATAGATAAAGTAAAAAACAGATTCAGGCTACAGATGGCATCCCGCGCTCAATCAAGCTGGCGTGTATGGCGCTGCCCAGAGGCAAAATTTCGTCGTTGAAGTCGTAGTGGTTGTTGTGAAGGAAGCAACCGCCATCCCCTCCACTTGTCCCGTTTCCAAGCCCTTGACCAATGCGCAAATACGCGCCGGGCTTGGCCTGCAGCATGAAAGAAAAGTCTTCCGAGCCCATGCTCAAGTCCATATTGCGGACCACCTTGTCAGCACCTACCAGGCCATCCAGCACCTCAGTGGCAAACAGCGCTTCAGCACGGGAGTTGATAGTGGCCGGGTAAATGTGCTCGTAGTCCACCACCGCAGTGGCACCCAAGCCTTGTGCGATGCCCGTGCATAACGCGTGCAGGCGACGCTCCAGCGTCTCTTGTATCTGCGGGTCAAAGCTGCGCACCGTGCCCACCAGGGTGGCGGTACTGGGCACCACACTCATGGCGCCCAGGTCGCCGGCCTGCATGGCGCACAGGCTGATCACCGCCGCGTCAACTGCCCGCACGTTGCGCGACACGATGCTCTGCACAGCGGTGATGATGTGCCCCGCTACCAGCACTGGATCGACGGTTTGGTAAGCATGGGCACCGTGGCCGCCCTTGCCGGTGATGGTGATGGTGATGCGGTCAGCTGCAGCCATCATGGGGCCGGGGCAAATGCCGACCATGCCAGGCTCCAGCCCTGGCCAGTTGTGCATGGCATAGACGGAATCTACCGGGAAGCGGTCAAACAAACCGTCTTGAATCATTTCGCGTGCACCGGCGTAACCTTCCTCGCCAGGTTGGAAAATCAGTACTACCGTGCCGTCAAAGTTGCGTGTTTCCGCCAGATAACGGGCCGCTCCGACCAGCATGGCGGTGTGGCCGTCGTGGCCGCAGCCGTGCATCAGTCCGGGCGTGACCGAGCGCCAGCCGAATTCGTTTTTCTCGGGTATGGGCAGCGCGTCCATATCAGCACGCAGGCCCAGCATGCGGCCGCTTTGAGTGCTTTTGCCTTTGATGACAGCCACCACGCCGGTTTTGCCAATGCCGGTGTGCAGCTCGTCAACCCCACAGACCTTCAAGGCTTCGACCACACGACCCGATGTGTAGAACTCCTGAAAGCCCAACTCGGGGTGGGCGTGCAGGTCGCGTCTAAAAGCGGTGAGCTCCGGGTGAAAGTGGGCGATGTGGGCAAAGGCTCGCCCATTGACCTGGTAGGCCGCTGGCTGTGGCCGTGTGGGCATCAACATCAATGCCCTCCCGCCTTGCCCACGCGCAGGCGTGGGTCTACGGCGAAATACAGCAAATCCACGATCAGATTGATCACAACAAAAATCAGGGCGATCAAACACAGATAAGCGGCCATCACGGGAATGTCGGCGAAGGTGACCGCTTGAATAAACAGCAGTCCCATGCCCGGCCACTGGAAAACAGTCTCGGTGATGATGGCAAACGCAATCAAGCCACCCAACTGAAGTCCAGTAATTGTCATCACCGGAACGAGCGTGTTTTTCAAAGCGTGGCCGAAGTGAATTGCCCGGTTTGACAAGCCGCGCGCCCGTGCAAACTTGATGTAGTCGGTACGCAGCACTTCCAGCATTTCGGCGCGTACCAGCCGCATGATGAGCGTGAGCTGGAACACCGCCAGCGTCACAGCGGGCAAGACAATGTGATGCCAGCCTTTAGCCGTCATCAGGCCGCTGCTAAACCAGCCGAATTGCACCGTGTCGCCCCGGCCAAAGCTGGGGAACCAGCCCAGCCCCACTGCGAACAGCAAGATCAGCAGGATGCCGATCAAAAACGTGGGCAGAGACACGCCCAGCAGCGAAATCATCATGAACGCCTGGCTTAGAAAAGTGCCTCGCTTCAATGCCGCATAAACCCCCATGGGCACGCCGACTACCAGCGCCAGCGTGGCGGCCACAAACGCAAGCTCGAGTGTTGCGGGAAGCCTTTCGGCAATCAGTCGCGACACCTTGGCACCCTGGCGCAAGCTCAAGCCAAATTCACCTTGCACGGCATTGAAAAGGAAGTGCCAGAACTGCACGAAAAAAGGCTTGTCCAGCCCCAGATCGGCCCGCAGTTCTCTGATCTGCTGCGGTGTCGCATCTTGTCCTAGTAAGAAAACCACAGGATCGCCGACGTACTGAAACAGCAAAAAGGCGATGAAAGCTACCGTGACCATCACGATCACAGCTTGCAGAAGACGTTGGATGATGAAAGCAAACATGGATTCAGCGCATAACGCAGGACAGGGTCGAGTGATGCTAATCGAGCAAAACGCGTGCCGTTAGCGGGTTTTCTTGGGTGTTGTGTGGGGCTGGTGTGGGCGCGCAATCAGCAGGTAAGAGCAAAAAGGGGAAGGCACCCGGCCTTCCCCTTTTTAAATACCGAACGCGGTCTTTAATTGACTTTGATCAGGCGCCAGTCCAGTCGGTTGTCTGCCCTGTGAACCAGCTCAATGTTCTTCTTCATAGCCCAGGGAATGATCTGGTTGTGTAGCGGAATGTGTGAGACAGTTTCGTGCGACAGCGCCAGACCTTCGGTGAGCAAACGGTTGCGCACCGGCAAATCGGTCTCAGTTTTAATGCGGTCAACCACGTAGTCCATGCGCTCATTTTTGTAGCGACCCACGTTGTAGTTGCCATCGCCTCCCTCACCCAGGCTACGGGTTAAAGACTGCAAGCTGTACAGGGCGTCAAAGGTCGGCACGCCCCAGCCCAGCATGTAAATGCTGGCTTCGAAGCGCTGGATCATCGGGAAGTATGTGACCAGCGGAAGGGTGCGGAGCTTGGCCTTGACACCAATTCTGGCCCACATGCTGGTAACGGCCTGACAAATTTCTTCGTCGTTGATGTAGCGATTGTTGGGGCAGGCAAAGTCCACTTCAAAGCCTTGCGGGTAGCCAGCTTCTGCCAGTTGTTTCTTTGAAGCCTCAGGGTCATACGGCCAGCGTTTGTGCACCGCTTCTGTCCAGCCGGTCACCTGCGGCGCAACGAGCGACCCGGTGGGCTGACTCAGGCCGCGCATAGTCACTTTGTTGATGCTGTCGATGTCGATGGCCTGATACAGCGCCTTGCGCACACGCAGGTCTTTCAGCGGATTTTTGCCTTTGATGTTGGAGCCGGGCAACTCTTCGCGGAATTGATCCATGCCGAAGAATATGGTGCGGTTTTCCACGCCATCCATCACCTTCAGGTTGCCGCCTGAGCGTAGTCGGGCCAGGTCTTGCGGGCTGGGGTCAAGCACCAGGTCGACTTCGCCCGACAACAAAGCAGCGACGCGGGTGGCTTCAGATTTGATAGGGGTGTAGATAATTTCAGTGACGTTGGTGGGTACAGCACCCCAATAGTTGGGATTTTTCACCATCACCAGTTTCTGGTCGGGTTGCCACTCTTTGACCATGAAAGGGCCGCTACCCATGGCGTTGCGGTGGGCAAAGCTCTCGTCTTTTGTCTTGATGTCTTTGGGCTCGGAGGACTTGTTCTTTTCAGCCCATGGTTTACTCATGATGCGCAATTCGGTGAGCTGGTTAAGCAGCACCGGATTAGGGCCTTTCATCATGATGTCAATGGTGTTGTCGTTGACTTTCACCACCTTGTCGATGCCTTGGGTGTAGACGTTGTAATTTGAAGTTTTAGCCATCGCACGGGTTAGCGAAAACACGACGTCATCCGCCGTCAGCGGCGAGCCATCGCTAAATTTCACGCCGGTACGTAGAGTAAAGCGTACCTGGGTGGGGGACACATCACGCCAACTGGTGGCCAGTTGCGGCTCGGGCTTGAACGTAGTGCTGTTGTAGTAAACCAGCGCGTCATAAACGGCGGCATGCACACCGTTGCCCAGGGCGTTGTTCTGGGAGTGAATGTCCAGAGTGGGAATGTCGCTGGCGCTAGACCATTTGAAGGGTTTGGCCTGTAGCGTTGATGTCGCTGTCAAGGCGACCAACGTAATGGCTGCTGCGGAAAGTGCGGTGGTAGTGAGTTTCATGTAAACCTCTTGAGTCGATGATGCAGCCACTATGCAACAAGCGCGCCGGGCACGTCAAAAGGGGTTTCCCGCAACGTATGTAGCGTAGGAGACAGCTCGAAGATTTCTAGTTAATTAGCTGTCTAGCCCTTTTAAATACTGCTCAAGCAGCTATTTATTTAATAGCGTTCGAGTGTTGACAGCAGGAGCGAACTTCAAGGGGCCATACCAGGCTTTCGTTTCGCTTTGGGTGTTGTCGGTATCCGTCATGATGGCAATGCCGACCAGGGCACCAGGTGTTTCACCAAATGCTTGCTCATAATCGGCACGAATATCGCGCTCGTATTCCAACCACTGGTTCAGCTGGACGGGGCCGGACTGAACCACCAGCTTGCGCACCCGATCAGTGCGGGCGTTGTGGATCAGCGTGCCCACCGGGCGTTCGTTGCTCCAGACGTACATCAGCGTTGCATACGGCATCTCTTCGCCGGTGATCGCGCGGGTCAGTTCGTTGAGCATGGCGTTTTTGGCGGAAAACTTGGCACGGTCTCCTTCAAAAGCCAACACGATACGGACGGGCGAGTCGTCTGCCTCGCGTAGCGCCAGATCCGCCTGTGAAATCAGTTGAGGCACATGCCAGGAAAAGCGCAAATTTCCCAAATCTGCCGACGCCACATGCATGGGTAAGCGCAACATGCTAGCCGCCGAATGAGACCGTACGCGCATCGCATCGCGTCCGTCCAGGCGCGCATATTCAAATTCACTAGGTTTCTTGCCGGGTAGTTTGAAATGATGCCAGCCGGATGCCACCCCACCGTCGGCCTCGCGTAAAGAATGCATGGACTGAGCTGCCCAAGCGTTGTTCATCTCTAGTGCTGCGTGCGCTGCGATTACCCGTGATTCACTCAACGTACGGGGGGCAACCGTGCAAGCCGCCATCAATGAAGCGATCAGCAGTAATACGGCCAATGAAAAGCCAGGAAAACGAGGTTTAAGTGTGCGCATAAGACAGGAGCTGAAGCAACAGATTTTCCAGGCACATAAAAAAAGCCGCCCTTCCGGGCGGCTTTTAATTTTTCCAAATCACATCTGGCTGAATGCCAGAAAAAGATTAGAAGGAATGGCGAACGCCGAAGTCGTAGCCGTTAGAGCTGTTATTGGCAGCAGTAGAAGATCCGTTCAAAGCAAAAGAAGCGCCGTCCTTGTTGCTCACGCGAGCGTAGGTACCGTACAGAGCTGTACGCTTGGACAAGTTGTGCACATAACCCAGAGCAAACTTGTTGCTCTTGCCAACGCTGGCGGAACCAATTTTAGCTTTGTAAGTGGAGTAAGCAACACGAACTTCACCAGCGCCCAAAGGAATCAAACCACCCAACAAGTAACCCCTGCCTTTGGTGGAATTAGGCGATGTTGAAACTTTGTCGTCAACATAGTGAGCCATCAATTTGGCAACGCCCAGGTCGTATTGACCACCTAAATTGAACTGGCTGATATTGCCGGCAACATACTCGGTGCGGCTAGATGCCAGAGCAACGTTGATCGGGCCGTTGGCGTAACCAACACGGAAAGCCAAGCCATTGCCGTCTTTCTTGTTGCTCACACCAACTGCTGGGGCAACTGCCGCAGTTGTTGAGTTGCTGGCATTCTCACCCAAGTAGTACTGGATTTGACCGTAGAAACCACCCAGGTCGCGTGGCAGGAAGTAGCCAATGCTGTTCGAAGCGCGGACAGTGGTTGGACCACCCAGGCTGCTGATCAATGTCTGGGTTGTGCCAACGCCGTTTGTGCCAAACGGATCAAACACCGTCAAATTCCAGAATTGTGGTGTGTAGTCGCGACCCAGACGAACTTCACCGAAACCGCCAGACAAGCTGACAGTTGAACGACGGTTGAAGTTCAAACCAGTGTTACCAGCCACCGTGGTGCCTTGGTTGCCAGCAGCAATACCGCCACCTGCACGGCCATCATCATTGCTGATACCGGCTTCGAGCCAGAAACTGGCCGACATACCGCCGCCCAGGTCTTCAACACCACGGAAGCCCAAACGGCTGCTGTTGTAACCAGAGTTGGTCAGTTGCGTACGCTTGGCAATGCTGCCAGAACCGTGTGCGTAAGTCGCGTCAACGACACCAAACAAGGTGACGGAAGATTGGGCAGAAGCCACGCCAGCAGAGGCCAGCACAGCCAGTGCAATCAGGGATTTTTTCATTGCAAGTTTCTCCAAGGTTAAACATAGGGCTCCGGTGCGATGGCGGCTACTTATGGTGCGCTGTGATGAACGCATTTCCGTGCCACCGCCGGTTCCCCGGGCCAACCTCCAATTCAGGAAGTTGACGTATTGCACCAGACGCTGGTTTGTTTCGCAAAGTATTTAGCCCTCGGGCTTTCGTTTCGTTGCACCTCAACAACAGGCGCGCTTCTCTCTCGCGCCATGATTGGCATAGGGACGTTTGCGATCTGCACAAATTGCTTCAGCAAATTGACTTTGTAACTAGTTGGGACTAATTAGGTTGGCTCTGCTGGAGAGCGGTCTCATGCGTACACTGCAATGCCGATACCGACTAACGAGTATTTACCGTGTTAACACCCATCATTCAGGCCTCCGAACGCGCACTGCGCACCCTGTTTTCTGCGCCGCGTGCACACAGGGAATGCCCTGTTGTTGCGATGGACAGCACGCGTCTGACACCAAACGAGGCATCACAGGCAGGCGCCTTGATGCGGGTTAACCATGTCGGCGAAATTTGCGCACAGGCCCTGTACAGCGCACAGGCGCTGGCAACAAGTAACCCGAAACTACGCCAGCAATTTGCAAATGCCGCTCAGGAAGAAGCCGACCACTTGGCGTGGACGCATGCCCGACTGGATGAACTGGGGGCTCGAACTTCGCTTCTCAACCCGGTTTGGTATGCCGGTGCTTTCGCAATGGGCTTTGTAGCCGCCAAGCTGGGCGATAAGGCAAGCTTGGCTTTTGTCGTTGAGACCGAAAAACAGGTAGAGGCGCATCTGCAAACACATTTGGACCAGTTACCGCTACAAGATCATGCGTCGCGGGCCATCGTCGCGCAAATGAAGCTTGACGAAGCCCAGCATGCCGCTGATGCAGCGGCGGCAGGAGCGGCGGAGCTACCGCATGCCGTCAAGTTGGCGATGCGAGCTGCTGCAAAAGTGATGACGACGACAGCTCTCTATATCTAGGGCAAATTGCAATCCGCATCGGGTGTTTCACGCAATCTCGATCAGATCAAAGCCGGTCGTGATTTGCACGGTTTTGCCCAGCATGATGCTGGCCGAGCAATATTTTTCGTGACTCATGGCAATTGCCCGCTGAATTGCAGCGGGCGGAACTGCACGACCTGCGACAGAAAACTGCATGTGTATGTGTGTAAATACTTTGGGGTCGGTGTCGGCCCGCTGTGCTGTCAACTTGACAGAGCAGGAATGCACGTTGTGCCGCCCGCGCTTCAAAATGAGAACCACGTCGTAAGCCGTGCAACCGCCTGTCCCTGCCAAAATCATTTCCATAGGTCTTGGAGCGAGGTTTTGACCGCCGTTCCGGGGCTTATCGGCATCGGGTGCACCGTCCATCATCAGCGTGTGTCCACTTCCTGTTTCAGCCAGAAAGCCCATTCCTGATCGGGCACCCGTATTGCCAGTCCAACTCACATTGCATTCCATTTTTTTATCCTTTCGCAATCATTTATCACCTCAACCGGCAATACGTCAATTATGTTTACAGCCAGACAAATAGAAACTAAGGCACAAGGAGCGCATGTCATGCATGCTGCATTGCAGCAGACCGACGCTATACTGAAACCGTTGGCAAAGCACACTTACTTTGACAGATGATTGTCTCCTCCACCTTCTCAGGTGGATTCAACCCCGGGTTGCGAAACTCGGGGTTTTTTTCTTGAGGCGCAGTTTTTGGGGTGCGTTGGAGCCCACCTATCATCCTGGCGCATGAGCAAACCCCTAAAACCAGCTGATTACCTAAAAAAAATCCTCACTGCACGGGTTTATGACGTGGCAGTTGAAAGTGCGCTGGAGACTGCCAAAACCTTGAGCAAGCGTCTGCACAACACAGTACTTCTCAAGCGCGAAGACCAGCAGTCTGTGCGCACGTTCAAGCTCCGCGGTGCTTACAACAAGATTGTGCAGCTGACGCCACAGCAGCTAAAAAAAGGTGTTATTTGCGCTTCGGCGGGTAACCATGCGCAGGGTGTTGCGCTTGCGTCTGCCCGTCTTGGCGCACGGTCCGTGATCGTGATGCCCACGACCACGCCCAACATCAAGGTTGATGCAGTTCGCGCGTTGGGCGGCGAAGTCGTGCTGTTTGGCGATAGCTATTCAGACGCCCATACCCACGCACTCGCGCTTCAAGAAAATCAGGGCCTGACCTTTGTTCACCCGTTTGACGACCCCGATGTAATTGCCGGACAGGGCACGATTGCGATGGAAATTTTGCGCCAGCACCAGGGGCCGCTGCACGCTGTATTCGTTGCAATCGGCGGCGGTGGCCTGATCTCCGGCGTAGCCAATTACATCAAGGCGGTTCGACCTGAGATCCAGGTGATTGGCGTACAGATGGATGACTCCAACGCCATGATGCAATCGGTCGCAGCGAAGAGGCGCGTCACGCTGGGCGATGTGGGCTTGTTTGCTGATGGAACTGCGGTGAAACAGGTGGGTGCTGAAACATTTCGCATCAGCCGTGCGCTGGTGGATGGCTACATCACGGTGGACACCGATGCGGTGTGCGCGGCCATCAAAGACGTGTTCACCGAGACGCGTAGCATCGTTGAGCCATCGGGGGCCATGGCGGTGGCGGCCATCAAAAAATATGTGGCGTTGCACAAGACCAGGGGAGAAACCTACGCAGCAATTTTGTGCGGTGCCAACATGAATTTCGACCGTTTGCGCTTTGTGGCTGAGCGGGCCGAGGTGGGCGAGGAGCGCGAGGCCTTGTTTGCTGTCACTATCCCGGAGGCGCGCGGCAGTTTCAAGCGGTTTTGCGAGCTGATTGCCTCACTTAAAGGCGGGCCTCGCAACGTGACCGAATTCAACTACCGCATCCACGACGCCGCCAAAGCGCATGTGTTTGTGGGACTTACTACGTTGGGCAAAGGCGAGAGCACCAAAATCGCAGCGAGCTTTAACAAGCACGGGTTTGATGCCATCGATCTGACGCACGACGAGCTGGCCAAGGAGCATATTCGTCATATGGTTGGCGGGCACTCTGCGCTGGCGCAGGACGAGCGGCTGCTGCGCTTTGTGTTTCCTGAGCGGCCTGGTGCCTTGATGAAATTTCTGGCCGCCATGCAACCCAACTGGAACATCAGCCTGTTTCATTACCGTAACCAGGGCGCGGATTACGGGCGCATTCTGGTGGGGGTGCAGGTTCCCCAGCAAGACCAGGCGGTGTTCGCGCAATTTTTGGCCAGCCTGGGCTATCCGTGCGTGGAAGAGACGCTTAATCCGGCGTATCGACTGTTTTTGAGGGCTGCAGGCTGATTTGGGCCCGATCAGTGAGGGTTTTGAAGCGTTTTTGGCTTCCAGCCCTTATGGGTATTGCTCAAACAGCTATATAAATTATAGCATTTGTGTGATGCCAAACGCTTTTTGCAGAGGTTCCTTAAGGCCGTGGCGCTGCATTCGGCACGGCAGAGGTCGGCGGCGCACTGGCACCAGCCACAGGTGGCATTTCCAGCTTGACGGTCGCTGTTCCGTTAACAGCAGTGCCCACCGTCGCACTTCGGCCGTAAACCGACTGCAAGAACACACCTTCTTCCAGCTTGGCCCCCACCCGGTAGGGTCTGGGAGGCTTGCCGTCGATGGCAATCAGGGCAGCGCCCGAGCGGGTGTTGCGGTCCGCCACCACTCCGACCAAAATCAATCGTGTGGCCAGTAAGGGCGGTGGCGGGAGCGCCACGACAGAGGGGTTTGCGTTGGATACCCAGCCCAGCAGCCGAGCTACGGCGTTGGTGTCGGCCACTACAGGAGCGGGCAGCACCACTGGCGCCGCCGTGGGCACGCCCGTCGCGGTGGTCAGGCGCAGGGCCCAGTACGCGGCGCTGGCGGCAGCCGCCAGCCAGATCAACAACGTGGTTGCGTTGAGCAATACTTTGGAACGCGCGGGGTCTGAGAGGGTCAGCATAGGGCGATTATCATTGAACGGATTGCCCCAACCTGTCTCGAAGTGCCATGAAATACACCCTAATCCCTTTCGTACCTGCGGATTTTCTGGCTTCAAAAAGTTCCAGAATCTCCCGGGGCTTTACCTTGATTGAGTTGATGGTGGTGCTGGTCATCATCGGCGTGCTGGCGGCGTTAATCGTGCCCAACGTGTTGGATCGGGCAGACGATGCGCGTGTGACTGCCGCTAAAACCGACATCAACAATGTGGTGCAGGCCTTGAAGCTGTACAAGCTGGATAACCAGCGCTACCCCACATCCGAGCAGGGCCTTCAGGCTTTGCTGACCAAGCCCGCCACCTCACCGGTACCACCTAACTGGAAGCCCTATGTGGAAAAGCTGCCCAATGATCCCTGGGGCCGCACGTACCAGTACTTGAATCCAGGTGTGAAGGGTGAAATTGATGTGATGTCTTTCGGTGCTGACGGTCAGGCAGGCGGCGAGGGCAAAAATGCCGATGTGGGTAGCTGGCAATGACGCCTGCTGCCGCGATGACCGGCGCTCGGACTCGATGACCCCGATTTGCGTAGATGACAACGCTGCGCGTCATGACCGGAGAACTTTGGCCATCAGTCATCGACGCGCTGCGAAGTCATGCGCGAATCGCGTCATTCCATCCAGGGGCTTCACCCTGCTGGAGTTGCTGGTGGTCATCACTATCATTGCCATCGGGTCAGCCGGTGTAAGTTTTGCGATGCGCGACCCAGCTCACACGCAGGTGGAGCGCGAAGCCCAACGTTTGACCGCGCTGCTGGAGGCGGCGCGCTTGCAGTCACGGGCCATCGGCGTGCCGGTGCGATGGGTCGCCACTGAAGAAGGTTTTGCATTCGTGGGTTTGCACAATGATGCTCTGCCTACGCGTTGGCTTTCACTGGGCACGCAGGTGGTGGGAAGCACCACCTTGACACTCGGGCCTGAGCCCATCATTGGCCCGCAGAGCTTGTTGCTCAGCGCTGGCAATCCACCTCATACCCTGCGCATTGCCACAGACGGACTGCGGCCTTTCTCGGTGGTCACGCCAGAGCAATGACAGGCCTACAAGTTACGCGTGGAACCCACCGCGGCTTCACGCTTATCGAGATCCTGGTGGCTCTGGGAATCGTCGCAGTGGCTTTGACGGCGGGGTTGCAAGCCACATCGGCCTTAACGCGTAACGCACAGCGCCAATCGGACTTGCTGTTCGCGCACGTGTGTGCTGAAAACGAACTTGTCAAAACCCGGCTGTCCAGACAAATGCCGGGTGTGGGCGACAGTACCGTTGCATGTGAGCAGGCCGGTCGCAACCTCACGGTGGCGGTGTCTGTGCAGCCCACGCCCAACCCCAACTTTCGTCGGGTTGACGCACAAGTGCTGGATGGCGCGTCGCCGATTTTGCGGCTGAGCACTGTGGTGGGGCGGCACTGATGACTGCGCGGCGCGCAATGACCTCGCTGCACGTGTATGACGGCGCTGCACGCCATGACTTGATGAGACAAGCCGTGCCACTCATCCATCATCGACGGGCAGCGAAATCATGCGCAAAGCGCGTCATAGGAGGCTTCACGCTCATCGAAGTGCTGGTGGCACTATCCGTCATGGCCATCCTGGCGGTCATGAGCTGGCGTGGTCTGGACGGCATGAGTCGCGCACAAACGCAAACGCAGGCCCGGGCTGACGATGTGCTTACGTTGCAGGCTGGATTGGCGCAATGGGGCACCGACCTGGACGCGCTGGTTCAAATGCCCAGCTATGGGGCAGCCACCACACTGGACTGGAACGGCCAGGTGTTTCGCATGATTCGCACGGCCGCTGATTCGGCCCTGGGTATTGACAGCGGCCTGCGCGTGGTGGCATGGACACTGCGAAACAACAATGGCAGCAGCACTGACGGTGCGGGTCAATGGCTGCGTTGGCAGTCGCCTCCAATTGCTAACCGAAGCCAGCTTGAAGAATCCTGGCTGCGCGCTGGGTTGTGGGCGCAAAATCCGAATGAAGAGTCCAAGCGCCTGGAGGTGGCCGTGCTGCCGGTGACCGAGTGGCAGCTGTTTTACTTTCGCGCTGACGCTTGGACCAACCCGCAATCGAGCAGCGTAGTCACCGAACAACCGCCCCCGCCATCGGGATTTGTGATTGGCGGCAATGCGCCGGTTATCAGCGCCCCCCCACCGCCCGCCGTGGTGATTCCCGATGGTGTGCGGTTGGTGCTGCGTTTGCCAGCGGGTACCTTTGGCGGCAACATTACCCGTGACTGGGCCAGGCCCACGCTGGGCGGGGGTAAGTCATGAGGCGGGTGACGGCGTGGCGCGCCATGGCACCGCTGCGCGTGTATGACGGCGTTACACGCCATGACGTGCTGGTACCGGGTGCCTGCGTCATCAGTCATTCAGGCGCAGCGAGGTCATGCACGAAGCGCGTCATGCCCCAGCGTGGCGCAGCGCTGTTGCTGGCCATGCTCACCGTCACGCTGGTGGCCAGCCTGGCGGCGGCCGCGCTGTGGCAGCAATGGCGCAGCGTGGCCGTGGAAGCCGCAGAGCGCTCGCGCGTGCAGTCGGGTTGGGTACTCACCGGCGCGTTGGACTGGGCGCGGCTCATTCTGCGCGAAGACGCGCGCTCGGGGGGTGCCGACCACCTGTCGGAGCCCTGGGCGTTGCCGCTGGAAGAGGCCCGTATGTCCACCTTCCTGGCGGCGGATCGCAGCAACACGTCTGATAGTGAAGATGCTTTTTTGTCGGGCCAGATTTTCGATTTGCAATCGCGCCTGAACGTCACGAACCTGGTAGAGGCCAACAAGGTGTCTGAGCCCGCATTGAAAGCTTTTACCAAGCTCTTTGAACAACTCAACCTGCCTCCTGTTGAGCTGGGTCAGATGGCGGAGAACCTGCGATTTGCGTTGGATAACAGCCCGGAAAACCTGTCGAAATCGCAAGCCTATCTGGTGCCGCAGCGGGTGGAGCAACTGACGTGGCTGGGTTTGAGCGAGACCAGCGTCGCGGCGCTAAAACCATTTGTGACGGTGCTTCCAGTGCGAACGGGCCTGAACCTGAACACAGCCAGCGCCGAAGCGCTTTACGCCAGCGTACCCGGGCTGGACATGTCGGGTGCCCAACGTATCGTTGTGGCGCGCGGGCGTACGCATTTTTCGACGCTGGCCGACGCGGGCAAGTTGGTGCCCGAATTCTCCGGCCAGTTTGTCGAAGGTCAACACAGCGTGGCCAGCCGGTTTTTTGAGGTGCAGGGGCGGCTTCGGCTGGAGCAAAACATGGTGATGGAGAGTTCTGTGCTGCAGCGTGACGGCCTGAAAGTCACCACCCTGAGCCGTCGTCGCCTGGTCGATTCACCTGAAGCCCTGACCCCCGAGAGTGCTATGGGCCGTGTGCCGGGACGGCAATGAAGCTGCCGGTGTGCACCCTTGCGCCGCAAGCGCTCTCTACAATCGTTGCCGTGCAATGCCAATATCCAACCACCCTATGAGCAGCCTGATCGTGGTCCTGCCGACGGCCGAAAGCGGCCCGGCCACTGAATATGCCTTCGTGCAGGTCAGCGCCGATGGCACTGCGGTTCACCATGCCAATGCCCTATCCGCCTTGCTGCCCAAGCCCAGTGGGCCAGGTGCCGAAGTGGTGGCTGTTGTGCCCGTGCGGGTGCTGTCGTGGCACCAGGTGGAGCTGCCCAAGGGCACCACCGCCAGCTCACCGCGTTTGCGCGCCGTGCTGGATGGTTTGCTCGAAGACCGTCTGCTGGATGAACCCGACAACCTGCACTTTGCCCTGCAGCCAGCTGCGCGTGCTGGCGAGCCGGTATGGGTAGCAGCCTGTAATCGGGCTTGGCTGCGTCAGGCATTGGCAACGCTGGAGGCGGCGCAGCGCCCGGCCAACCGCATCGTGCCGGAATTCGCGCCTGGTCAGCCCGTTCGCTGGCATGCGCTGGCCTCTGGTGACGAATCAGCCGATGCGCAACTCGTGGTGTGCAGCGAGCAGGGGGTCACTGTGCTGCCTTTGGCAGCCGAAGGCCACAACACCAATTTAATGTCCCAATCAGTGCCGGGTCTGCCTCCGCTGGCAGACGACACGCCTTTGCTGGCTGAACCCGCTGTGGCAGCGCTGGCCGAGCAGCGATTGCACCGCCGCGTGACCTTGCAACAAAGCGCCCAGCGGCTGGCGCAGGCCGCTCAGGGTGACTGGGATTTGGCTCAGTTTGACCTGGCCAGTTCGGGCCGTGCCCGTGCGATGAAACGGTTCACGGGTAGCTGGCGAGAGTTGTTTTTTTCCCTGCGCTGGCGGCCTGCACGCTGGGGTGTGGCAGTTTTGGTGCTGGCACATGTGTTAGGTCTGAACGCCTGGGCCTTTGGTGAGAGGCGTGCGCTGCAAGCCAAAGAACAAGCCATACGTGCCACCTTGAGCCAAACCTTTCCCAATGTGAAGGTGATTCTGGATGCGCCGGTGCAAATGGAGCGTGAAGTGGCGCTGCTGCGCCAGGCAACCGGTAGCACGTCGGGCCGCGATTTGGAGGCCGTTTTGAGTGCTTTTGGTACTGTAGCCCCGGAAGGCAAAGCTGTGACAGCTATTGAATTTGTAGCGAACGAAGCCCGTATGAAAGGCCTCAGCTTGAATGACGCCGAAATGGCCGCTATCACCACGCAACTGCGCGCCAAAGGCTACGCGCTGCAGCGCCAGGGCGACAGCCTGGTTGTGCGTCAGGAGGGCGCACCATGAGTAACCGTTCCGAGCTGCTGGCGGGCTTGTCTGCACGCTGGGCTTCAATGGCACCGCGCGAAAAGTCACTGACTGCCGGTGCTTGCGCTGTGGTGGGTCTCGCCTTGCTTTGGTGGGTCGGCGTGGCACCAGCCCGTGCCACGCTAAAAACCGCCGAAACCCAAACTTCCAGTCTGGAGCGGCAGCTGGACACCATGCGCCGACTGCAAGCACAAGCCCAAACCTTACAGGCACAACCCAAGCTGTCGTATGACGACGCCAGCCGCGCACTGGAAGCGTCGGTGCGCGAACGCCTGGGTGCCAGCGCCCGTGTGGCCACGGCCGGAGACAGAACCACGGTCACGCTGAATGGCGTAGCGCCAAACACTTTGGCTCAATGGCTGGCCCAAGCTCGCAGCAATGCGCGGGTGTTGCCCAGCGAGGCACGCCTGACCCGCAATGCTGCGGGCACGTGGGATGGTTCCATCGTGCTTTCTCTACCGCCGCGTTAAACCGCGCAACCTGCATCGGCCCGCACATTGGCTCTTTTCGCTTCTTCCGCCCAGCGCCCAGCCTCAGGCCTGGCCAGCCGCGCTTTGCTGGGGGGGCGCGCGTCCGCAGCCCCCGTGCGCAACCGTGCCGGTGTGCCGTGGGGCTGGGCGCTGGCGGGTCTGCTGATTGGCCTGGCGCTGGCGTTGCTCGCGTTTGCGCCGGCACGCTGGTTGACCCATCAGCTGAGCCAGAACACAGGTGGCACATTTCAGCTGAATGATGCGCGCGGCACCGTTTGGCGCGGCTCCGCCCGCCTCATGCTCACAGGCGGGCTGGGCAGTAAAGACGCCGCCAGCCTCCCCACCCGGGTGCAGTGGAAGCTGCTACCCGGCTTGACCGGCGCGCGGTTGGTTGCTTGGTCCGATTGCTGCACCGCACAGCCGCTGGAAGCGCAAATTCAACTGAGTTTGCAAGGCGTGAGCGTGACGTTACAAGACAACACCAGCACCGTGCCCGCCACGCTGCTGGCTGGCCTGGGCACGCCCTGGAACACGGTGCAACCGCAGGGGCAGCTGCAGTTGCGCACGCAAGCCTTGAATGTGCAGTGGCAGGCCGGGCGCATGTTGATAGCGGGACTTGCCCAAATGGAGGCGGCCAGCCTGTCGTCACGTCTGTCGACCCTGCGGCCCATGGGCAGCTATCGTTTGACCATTCGGGGGGGCGATGTGCCCACCGTGGAACTGTCCACCTTGCAAGGCAGTCTGCAATTAGTGGGAACCGGTCAATGGGTGGGCTCCCGCCTGAGGTTTTCGGGCTCGGCCAGCGCTGCGCCCGAGCACGAAGCGGCCTTGTCCAACCTGCTTAACATCATCGGGCGCCGCAACGGGCCCCGCTCCATCATCACGATTGGTTGAACCATGTATCGCTTGCCCCCCAGATTCACTACTAATTTAATAGCTGCTTCAGCAGCATTTGCTTGGGCTGGAAGCCTTTTTCATGCCCAAGTGTTGGCCCAGGCTGCGCCCGCAGCCACGCCACTGGCGGTGGCCACTGGCAACCGCAACGCGCCCGTCACGCTGAACTTCACCAACGCCGACATTGAGGCCGTGGCCCGCACCATGGCAATCACCACCGGGCGCAACATCGTGGTCGATCCGCGCGTCAAGGGCACCATCACGCTGATCACTGAAAATTCCGTGACACCCGCCGCGGCTTACAACCAGTTTTTAGCGACCTTACGGTTGTCTGGCTTCACGGTGGTGGATTCGGGTGGCTTGCTCAAGGTGGTGCCCGAGGCCGACGCCAAGCTGCAAGGCGGCACCGTGTCGGTGGCGGGCACCGGCCCGGTCCAGGCGGCCAACAGTGCCATCGTCACGCAAATATTCCGTCTGAACTACGAGAACCCCAACAATTTGGTGCCCATCCTGCGGCCCTTGATCGCGCCCAACAACACCATCAACGTCAACCCCGGCAACAACTCGCTCATCATCACCGACTACGCCGATAACTTGGCACGCCTGGGCCGCATCATCTCGGCGCTGGATGTGTCCAACGCCACCGACCTGGAAATCATTCCCTTGAAGCACGCGTTGGCCAGCGACCTGGCCCCGCTGGTTTCGCGCCTGGCCGAATCCGGCGGCGGTGGCGCACCGGGCGGCGATGCCAGCTTTCGCACCACGGTGATTGCCGAGTCGCGCAGCAACACCCTGATCGCCCGCGCCGCTAACCCGGCCCGCATGGCCCTGGTGCGCTCATTGGTGGAAAAGCTGGATCAGCCGATTTCGCAAAGTCCGCTGGGTAATATTTACGTGGTGTATTTGAAAAACGCCGACGCCACCAAGCTGGCTGTGACCTTGCGCGCCGCTTTGCAGGGCGGCAACACTGCCGCCGCTGCTCCCACAGCTGCCGCGCCGGTAACGGCGCTTGGCGCGGGCGCCCCGGCCACTGCACCGATTGCTGCGTCTGCGGCACCTTCTACCGGTGGGCAAATTCAGGCAGACCCTGCCACCAACTCCCTCATCATCACCGCCGCCGAGCCGCAATACCGCCAGTTGCGCGCGGTGATTGAAAAACTGGACGCCCGGCGCGCCCAGGTATTTGTGGAAAGCCTGATTGCCGAGGTGAACGCCGACAAGGCCGCCGAATTCGGCATTCAATGGCAGGGCGTATCGGGCAAAAACGGCGACAGCGTGCTGGGCGTACTGGGTACCAATTTCAGCATTGGCGGGCAAAACATCATCAGCCTGGCCACCGGCGCGGCCAGCGGTGCCGCCAGTTTTTCAACCGGCGGCAATATCGGCCTGGTCAACAAAACCAACGGCATTTACGTGCTGGGATTTCTGGCCCGGTTTCTGCAAACCAAGGGCGACGGCAACATTTTGTCCACGCCCAATTTGCTCACGCTGGACAACGAAGAAGCCAAAATCGTGATCGGCCAGAACGTGCCGTTCGTCACCGGCTCGTTCACCAACACGGGCAGCGGCGGCGGCGGCACGGTGAACCCGTTTCAGACCGTAGAGCGCAAAGACGTAGGCATCACTTTGCGTGTGAAGCCGCAAATCAGCGAAAACGGCACCATCAAAATGCAGATTTTTCAGGAAGTTTCCAGCGTGCAGTCCAACTCGGCTGCGGGCTTGATTACCGCCAAGCGCTCGATTGAGAGCAATGTGCTGGTGGACGACGGTGCCATCATCGTGCTGGGTGGTTTGCTGCAAGACGAGTATTCCGACCAGCAGGAAAAGATTCCCGGTATTGGCGATGTGCCACTCATTGGCAACCTGTTCAAAACCGAAATCCGCTCGCGCAAGAAAACCAATTTGATGATTTTCTTGCGGCCTGTCGTGATGCGCGATGCCAATGCCAGCGAGACGCTGTCTATGGACCGCTACGACCTGATCCGCAACCAGCAGTTGGGCCAGCAACCCGCCTCCAGCGTGATGATGCCGATCAATGAAGCACCTGCGCTGCCCAGTCGCCCGGTGTCGCCGACTGACGCTGCCAAACCGGCCAGGTAAGCAAACGCCATGGCCACCCGCTACCCTTTGCCCTATGCCTTTGCCCGCACCAGCCAGCTGCTGCTGGAAGACGACGGCCACGACCTGACCTTGTGGCATGCGCCTTCCTCGAATGTGGCCAGCTTTCAAAGTGCCTGGAGCGAGGTGATGCGCAAATTCCCGGTGCGCGCCGTGGCGCAGATGGACGCACCGGCGCTAGCCCAACGCATCAGCGCCGCTTACGCACAAGGCGAGTCCAGCGCCGCCACCGTGGTCAGTGAGGTGCAAAACGACGCCGACCTGTCCCGCATGATGCAGGAGCTGCCCGCGGTGGAAGACCTGCTGGAAACCAGCGACGACGCACCCATCATCCGCATGCTGAATGCCCTGCTCACGCAGGCCGCGCGCGACGGGGCCAGCGACATTCACATCGAGCCCTATGAGCGCCACAGCTCGGTGCGCTTTCGGGTGGACGGCACCTTGCGCGAGGTGGTGCAACCCAACCGGGCGCTGCATGCCGCCCTGATTTCGCGCTTGAAAATCATGGCCGAGCTGGACATTTCCGAGAAGCGCTTGCCGCAAGACGGACGCATCTCCCTGCGCATTGGCACCCGTGCGGTGGACGTGCGCGTGAGCACCCTGCCCAGTGCCCATGGCGAGCGCGCCGTGTTGCGTTTGCTCGATAAAAGCGAAAGCAAAATCAATCTGGAAGCGGTGGGCATGCAAGGCGAGGTGTTGCGCCGCATCCAGAACCTGATTGCACAGCCGCACGGCATCATTCTGGTCACCGGCCCCACCGGCTCCGGCAAAACCACCACCTTGTATGCCGCGCTTTCCCGTCTGGACGCGGGCAGCGCCAACATCATGACGGTCGAAGACCCCATCGAATACGAGCTGCCCGGCATCGGCCAAACGCAGGTTAATGCCAAGATTGACCTGACCTTTGCCAAAGCCCTGCGCGCCATCCTGCGCCAGGACCCCGACGTGATCATGATCGGCGAGATTCGCGACTTTGAAACCGCACAAATCGCCATTCAAGCGTCTCTTACCGGCCATCTCGTGCTGGCCACCCTGCACACCAACGATGCCGCCAGCGCCGTCACGCGGCTGACCGATATGGGTGTGGAGCCGTTTTTGCTCAGCTCATCCTTGCTGGGCGTGTTGGCTCAGCGCCTGGTACGCAAGCTGTGCACCCACTGCGTGGTTCACACACCGAATGGCTCAACGGCACCCGGTTGCAGTTACTGTGGACACACTGGCTATCAGGGCCGTACTGGCGTGTTCGAATTGCTGGTAACCGACGAAGCCATCCGCGCGCAAATTCACAACAAAACCTCCGAAGCAGACATCCGCCACGCCGCACTGGGGACGGGTATGACCCTGATGCGCGACGATGGCGAGCGGCTGGTACGCGAAGGCATTACGTCGCGTGAAGAGTTGGTGCGAGTGACGCGGGAATAGGTAATCGAAATAGACGAACGAGGCATAAAAAGAGCATTTGCCCCCGCAGATATTGCTCAAGCCGCTATATTTTTAGTAGCGAAAGTTAGTAAATTTATTTCGAGCCAACGCAAAAAAGCCCTTGAACGCAAGTTCAAGGGCTTTTCAAATTTGGTGGCCTGGGGCGGGATCGAACCACCGACACGCGGATTTTCAATCCGCTGCTCTACCAACTGAGCTACCGGGCCATGGCAGCGGCAGATTCTACAACACTACTCAACCGGCGGTGCGCTTCCCGCGCGAAAGGTCAACGCCCAACTGTTTAAGTTTTCGGTACAGATGTGTGCGTTCCAGGCCGGTTTTTTCGGCCACGCGGGTCATGGAGCCGCCTTCTTTGGCCAGATGAAATTCGAAGTAAGCTTTTTCGAAATCGTCACGCGCTTCCCGCAGGGGTTTGTCCAACTCGAATTGCTGTCGGGGCTGTGGGCCCATTTCAACCACTGCGGGCAGGCTTAGCCCGCCGGTCATGGCGGCTTCAACGGTCAGGTCGGAAGCGGCCATCTGGATGGGTGCCAAGTGCTGCAGAACCACAGCTTTACGGGGCAGGTTTCGGGTCAAGGCCAGGTCAACCGCCTTCAGCAGCTTTTGCAGTGTGATGGGCTTTTCCAGGAATGCCTGCGCACCAATCTTGGTGGCCTGTACCGCCGTATCGATGGTGGCATGACCACTCATCATCACCACCGGCATGGTCAGCAGCCCGCTAGAGGCCCATTCTTTAAGCAATGTCACGCCATCGGTGTCAGGCATCCAGATGTCCAGCAGCACCAGGTCGGGGCGCATGCGCGCGCGTGCGCTGCGGGCTTGCGCGGCGTTTTCTGCAAGCTCAACCGTGTGTCCCTCATCGTTCAATATTTCCGAGAGCAGGTCGCGGATGCCCAGTTCATCGTCCACCACCAGGATGTTTGCCATTTTGAATGCTTTATAAGTCTGTGTTGTTATGTCGCAACTGCGAATGATAACGACACTTGCGCGCCTAGCGTTACACCATCGACGACCCGGTTGCCCAAGTCAATGCGTGCGCCATGTTCGTCAGCAATTTTTTTCACAACGGCCAGGCCCAACCCGGTGCCTTTTGCTTTGGTGGTGACGTAAGGTTCAAACGCTCGCTTCAAAATAAAGTCGGGAAAGCCAGGGCCGTTGTCTCTGACTGCCAGGCGGACTCGGCGACTGGTAGGGTTCCACTGTGTGCGCACCGTCACAATTTGTGACGTTCCCGATGAACATGCGTGGTCTTGTTCGACTGCATCCTGCGCGTTTTGCAGCAGGTTATGGATGACCTGGCGTAGCTGCTGTGCGTCACCCACGATCGGGGGACATGCCGGGTCCAGCTCCAGCATGATGCTGGACCGGTCTGCGCGTTCCTCGCCGCCATACAAAGCCAGAACGTCGATTACCAGGGCATTTAAATCCACGGCGTGCAGTTGCGCAGCGGGCAGGCGCCCAAAGTCGCGAAATTCGTTGACCAGGCGCTTCATGGCGTCCACCTGATCCACGATGGTACGCACTGACTTGTTGAGCAGCGCCTCTTGCTCGGGCGGAAGCTTGCCGGTGAGCTTCATTTGCAGACGTTCGGCCGA